>JBHHVM010000170.1:0-7177 GCA_046754265.1 Phycisphaerae bacterium | reverse complement strand
AAGTGGGCGGCCGGGTGTTGGAAATGTCCGAAACCGAATACATGGTCCGCGGCCGGGGCTATCTGGCTGCGCTGTCGCCGGAGCAGGTCCGCCGGGCGCGGGAGGCCGGTGTCCCGCTCAGTCGGGCCCGCTCCGCCCAGGGTATTGAGGACCTTAAGAAGGTGGTCATTCGCGCCACCGCCAGCGGAACGCCCGTCTACCTCAAAGACATTGCCGACGTGCATCTGGGGCCCGAGTTGCGCCGCGGCATCGCGGAAGCTGAGGGCGAAGGCGAAGTCGTCGGCGGAATCGTGGTCATGCGGTTCGGCGAGAACGCCCTGAGGGTGATCCACGACACCAAGGCCAAGCTCGATGAGCTCCGCCAAGGACTCCCCGCGGGCGTGGACGTGGTCACCGAGTACGACCGCTCAGCCCTCATCGAGCGGGCGGTGGAGAACCTCAAGGAAAAACTCATCGAGGAAATGATCGTCGTCGCCATCGTCTGCACGGTCTTTCTGCTTCACTTGCGCAGCAGCCTGGTGGCCATCTTCGTCATTCCCACGGCTGTGCTGGCCAGCTTAATCATCATGCACGCCATGGGCCTAAACGCCAACATCATGGTGGATAGCTCCATCGTCATGGTGGAAAATGCGCACAAACACTACGAACGCGACAGGGGCAAAAAGCCCCACGCCGATATCATCATCGACGCCGCCAAAGAGGTGGGGCCCACCCTGTTCTTCTCTCTATTGATCATCACGGTCAGCTTCTTTCCGATTTTCGTTCTGGGCGAGCAAAGCGGACGGTTGTTCAAGCCGCTGGCCTACACCAAGACCTTCGCTATCGGCGCGTCGGCTTTCCTGGCCATCACCATCGTCCCGGTGCTGATGATCTACTTCATCCGCGGGCGCATCCCCAACGAACGGACCAACCCCATCAGCCGCGTCCTCCAGCGGGTCTACAACCCGTTTTTCTGGACGGCGATGAACGGCAAGTACCTGACCCTGCTCATTGCCGCCGTGCTCGTGGCCAGTGCCATTCTGCCGTTGCAGGAGTACATTTTCGGGCGGCAGGTCATCGGCGACAAACTGTCCTGGTTGAAGATGGACCGGCAGCTCGGCAGCGAGTTCATGCCCCCGCTCGACGAAGGGGACCTGCTGTACATGCCCACCACCGACCCCGGTATCAGCGTGACCAAGGCCCGCGAGTTGCTCCAACAGACCGACGCCCTGATCGCCAGCTTCCCCGAAGTGCATCACGTCTTCGGCAAGATCGGCCGGGCTGAGACCGCCACCGACCCAGCCCCGCTAAGCATGATCGAAACCACCATCATGCTCGAGCCCGACCACGAAAAATGGCGCCAGCGACACTTCGACCGCTGGTTCAAGCCCCTTCCCGAATGGCTCAAGCGCTACTCGGCATTGCATTACTTCTGGCCGGAAGTGCGCCCCATCACCATCGACGAACTATGCTACGGCTACGAAGATCGCGGCGAGCACATACCAGGCCTCAACGAAGTGGTCAGCTTTCCGGGCCTGACCAACGCCTGGACCATGCCCATCAAGACCCGCATCGACATGCTCTCCACCGGCATCAAGACCCCGGTGGGCATCAAAATTCTGGGCGACGATCTGAGTATCCTGGGCGACTTGGCCGAGAAAATTGCCTCGGAAGTCCGCATCCTGCCCGACACCTTGAGCGCCTATCCGGAAAAGACCGTCGGCGGCAACTACGTGGACTTCGACATTAAACGAGACGAGGTGGCCCGCTACGGTCTGCGCATCGATGACGTGCAGGATGTGATCCTCTCAGCCATGGGCGGCATGAACATCACCTCGACGGTCGAGGGCCTGGAACGATACCCGGTGAACCTGCGCTACAAGCGAGAGCTGCGCGACAACATCCCGGCGCTGAAGCGAACGCTGGTGGCCACGCCGTCCGGGGCCCAAGTGCCTCTGGCCCACCTGGCAGAGGTCAAGATCCACAAAGGCCCCCCCTCCATCAAAAGCGAGAACGCCCGCAAGACGGCCTGGATCTATGTGGACCTGACCACATCTGACGTGGGGGGATGGGTCAATCGCGCCAAAGAAGTCGTGGGCAAGAAGGTCCCGCTCCCAGCCGGTTACAACATCATCTGGTCCGGGCAATACGAATACATCGAAGCAGCCAACAAGCGCCTGTCCGTGGCGGTGCCAGCCGTGTTCGTCATCATCGTCCTGCTGCTCTACATCTCCCACAAGAGCTGGTTCGACACCTGCGTGGTGCTGCTGGCGGTCCCGTTCAGCCTGATCGGCGCCATCTGGTTCATGTACGTGGCCGACTACAACATGTCGCTGGCGGTCTGGGTCGGGCTGATCGCCTTGGCCGGCCTCGACGCAGAGACGGGCATGGTCATGCTGCTGTACCTCCACAACAGCTACGACCGGTTCAAAGCCGAAGGGCGGATGAACTCGATTGCCGACCTGAAAGAGTCCATCCATGAAGGGGCCGTCCTGCGTATCCGCCCCAAGACCATGACGGTGATGACCACCATGATGGGCCTGGTCCCCATCATGATCGGCACCGCCACCGGTTCCGACGTGATGAAGCGAATGGCCGCGCCCATGTTCGGAGGATTGGTCACCAGCTTCACGATGGAGCTGCTCGTGTATCCGGTAATCTTTCTGGTCGCCAAGCAATTCGAGATAAAACGGGATCAACGCGAAATCGAATCCAAGGGGTCCGCCACCGAGGCGGCCGGTCCGCATCACGAAACGCACGCCCGGGCCCATGGCTTCTCACGCCTGTTGGCCTGGCTGCGCGGAGGCAAGAGGAAGGGATAACATGCGAAAAAAAATAGTCCGCACGATTCTGGGGCTGCTGAGCGCACCGGTCTTGTTTCAAGTCGGCTGCCTGAGCGGGACCGATGTCCGGTTCATTGCCGAGGGACAACTCATTTCGTTCGTCAACACGCTCATCAACGCGTCCACCAGTGACGCCATCCGCGGCGCCATCGGCTCTTGATCACCGGTTGAATCAAATCCGCGGCGCGACCGGCAAGATCCATAGCTTCTCCTCGCCCCCGGCGCCCGATTGAAGGGAGTCGACGGTCGCGCCTGGGACGAGCACCAATGCCGCCAGCGACTCATGCCCATCGCTGCCCACCAGGACTCACCCGGTATTGACAGACCACCCAGCCTGGAAAAGAACGCCACGCCAACCAGTCCCTAAGGTCCAGCCCGACCGGACTGGCCCTGAAACATGTCGCGGTCTCGTGAAGCGTCCCCCGCCGCACAGACCGGCCGGCGTCCCGCCAATCGGCGTCTAGTTCTGATCTAAAGGTTTACATTTTGTTACCTTTCTGGTGGACATCGCCGGATTCTAGCGTATTATAGTTCACATAATGTCAACCTCAATCGGCCACATGGAAGTGCCAAGCCGGTTCTTGACTGACGTGGGCATTCCGCGTCCCGACACCCGAATACACCGGCGCTACGGCGCCCCGGAGGATTTTGAGGGCTGGTTTGAGGTGGTCAGGGAAATCTGTGCTCCCGAGGGGGCCCTGTCGCCCGGGGGGGTCGGGCTTTACGCCCGGGTCTCTCGCACCGCACTGCACAAGCGAATCAAGGAGGGCCGGTTGACCGCCTTTTTGTTCTACCTCGACGCCGACGCATCCCACAGTGGGGCCAGCCAAACACCGCCGGTCGCCGGTCGTCCGTTTACACTGATCCCCGTGCGGGAGTGCCGGGCCTGGGTGGCCTTGCTGAAGGCCAGGCGTGGTGTCGGGCCGCGACCCGAGAAGCCGACCCGACGGCCCCGGCCGAAGCGGGTCGATGACAGCCCCTCGTGGCGGCAATGGTAAACAGCCAGGATGCCCCCCGATCAGTGTCGGCTTGGGAAGTCAGCCCGTCTTTCGGCGTCAGCAGACCTGGATATCGTCGACAATGCCGATGATGACCGAGCGGATAGGGGCAGCCGGATCGCCGACGACCTGGCGGGCGGAGTTGCCCTCGTCGATGACCAGCACCGTTTGCCCCACGGCGGCGCTGACCGTATCGACAGCCACCAGATAGCCGCCCAGCGGTTGACCGGTTGGGTCGATGCGGTCCAGGAGCAGGAGGCGTCTGTCGGCGTAGGCCTGGTGCTTGATGGTGGCGACGACTTGGCCTTGAACCCGTCCCAGAATCATTGACCCGTCCACCCTTCCCGGCTGACCTGATCGACGATGCCGATGATGGTGTGATCCACCGGCACAAACCAGGTTTCCAGGGCCAAGGCAGCCTCGCGCCCCCCTTCGTACAGCACGCATTCGCCCGGGCCCGCCATTTGGGTGGCATCAGCCGCCACCACGGGCGAGCCTTTTCGCTCGCCAAGCCGGTCCAGCGGCTGCACGAACAGAAAGGGCACCCCGTCAAGACCCTCGTAGCTGACGGTGCAGACCACGGTTCCGATGACGCGACCCAACTTCATGCCCTGACCTTTTGCTTCGACGTATTCAATCGATAAGCCGAGCTTTCCAAAACGACCCTGCCCGATTCGGCCGCCGGGCGGTGCTCGACCATTGTATAGCGTCCTGCCCCGTCGCGCCGACCGCTATTCCGGGTTTTTCCCGGCGCGAATCTGTCACCCATGGGGCGCCGGAGTTCGCCAATCTCACACGTTCCGCGGGAAACGATTCCCGCACGCGTGGGGACGAGATGGGAATCTCGTCCCAGCACGACGCTCTTTCCTACGGACAGGACGGGGCACACGGCTCTCAATCCGCAAACGTGCTGGTTTTGTCGATCCGTTCGCGCAGTTCGGCGTGTTGGGTGGGGATGATGGCTGAGCGGACCACCACGTCGGGATGCGTGATCGAATCCAGCCCCGACGCCACAGCTGCCTGGATGGCCTCTAACTTGCCGACCAATTGGACGATGCCTTTGCCGCCCAGGCCGTCGCCCAGGCGGAGGTCCACGATGCTGACGTGGGCGGCTTTGACCGCCCGGTCGGCTGACCGAACCACGCTGGGAATGGATGACAACTCGATGACACCCAGGGCATCGCCCCGGTTGGGGCGCCGCTTACCCTGCACCGATTCGTACACCTGCCGGTGGACGTCGGGCAGGAAAATTTCATCGGTGATCGACGGCTTGCCCCAATGCAGCCCTTCGCGATAGGCCTCTTCGACCGCAGCCACCGATCCGCCGACGAGAATCAAGTATTTGCCCGGCTGGACGGTGCCGGTGCGAAACACGTCGATCGGGGCCCGCTTGACCATGGCATCAGCCGTCTGCGTGCCGAGGGCGACGCTGTCGGTTTCGAGCAAAGCTAGGGCGGGTTGGAAGGTCATACGATCCTGAAGTGGTCCACCAGCACGCATCGGCGGTACCGGCTAAACGCCCGCGGGCCGGTCATGCCTTCGCCGGTGGGGCTGGCGATGGAGAACGACGAATAGCCTTCGCCCCCCTCGCCCAGACCCGCGTAGCAAGGGCCGTTCTTGATGAAGATGCTACAGTTGATCAGCCGGGCCATGCGGGAGAGCTTGTCGATGTTTCGCGAATGCATCGAAGCGGTGTGACGCCGGCCCCCCTCAGCCGCGACGGCCAGGTCGATGGCCTCGTCGACGTGGGCGACGCGCACCACCGGGAAGACGGGCATCAACTGCTCGGTCCAAACCAGCGGATGATCCTGCGGAACGTCCATGACCACCAGGCGAATCTCGTCGCCCACGCGGATGCCGATGCGTTCCAGAATCACCGAGGCGTTCTTGCCGATCAAATCTCGATCCACCGGACTGGCTTGCGGCGGTTGGCGACGTTGTTTGAAGATGGCGTTCTCGATTTGTTTGGTCTGGGCCCCGTTGAGCACCATGGCCCCGTGGGGTTTCATGGCTTCGAGAAACTCGTTGGCCACCGCATCGACGACGAAGGCTTCTTTTTCATCCGTGCAGATCACGTTGTTGTCGAAGGATGCCCCCAGCACGACGTCGCGGGCGGCCCGTTCGAGGTCGGCCGTCTCGTCGATGACCACCGGCGGGTTGCCAGGCCCGGCGCAGATGGCCCGTTTGCCCGAGGCCATGGCCGCTTCGACCACGCCGGGGCCTCCGGTGACCACCAGCAGGCGGACGCCCGAGTGGCCCATCAAGGCCTGGGCGGACTCGATGGTCGGCTCCGCCACCGTGGTGACCAGGTTGGCCGGACCGCCGGCTTCGACGATGGCCTGGTTGAGCAGGGCGACGTTTCGCAGAGAGACGCCCTTGGCCATGGGGTGGACGTTAAAGACCACCGCATTGCCGGCCGCCAACATGCCGAGGGAGTTGCAGATAATCGTGGAGGTTGGATTCGTGCTGGGCGTAATGGCTGCGATCACCCCAAATGGAGCCCGTTCGGTGAGCGTCAACCCCCTGTCACCCGTGGTGGCTTCGGGCGTGAGGTCTTCGGTGCCGGGCGTTTTGCGGGTGACCAGGCGGTTCTTGATAACCTTGTCCTGCCAGCGCCCCAAGCCCGTCTCGGCATGGGCTTGTTTGGCCAGGGATTCGGCGTTGGCCAGCATGGACTTGCGAATGCTGGTCAGGATTTCTTCGCGGGCCGATAGCGGCAATGCCGTGAATTCGTGGAAGGCCTGCGTGGCGGCGGCGACGGCCGCGTCCACATCGGGGAAAGCGCCGGCGCTGCTCTGGGTCGCAGTGCCCGAGGGGGTTTTTCGATGAGCTTGGCCACAGGCGACCGGCGGAACGGGCACCGAAGATTTGCCGAAGCGTCCAAGCTGCTGCATGACCCGGCGGGCAATGGCGTCGACTTGTGGGTCGGTCAATCCAGACAAAGCGTCGAACACCTCCGTTCAATGGGCTACCGGCGCTCGGCGTCGCCTTTGTGGTATTTGACGTCGCCGTCGATCTCCCAGTTGTCCACGATGGCCATGATCACCGCGTCGCAGGGGCGTTTGTCGGTGACGAGGGTTTGCCGGGCGGAACTGCCCGCGGCATAGAGCACGTATTCGCCCGGGCCCGACCCGACCGCGTCCACGGCCACAACGTGGGCCCCGGAAGGCTTACCCTCCGAATCGACGGGCTGAATGAGCATGAACCGCAAACCGTCCATGCTCGATTCCTTTTGGGAGGAAACGACCGTTCCCAAAACCTTGGCCAGGATCATCAATGGCCCTCCGCACGTCGTTGACTGAATGTGGCACCGGTTTCTAACCGGTGAAAACACGGGTTGAAAACCCGTGCCACACA
>JBHHVM010000169.1:0-7180 GCA_046754265.1 Phycisphaerae bacterium | reverse complement strand
TTGAATGAAGCACTGGGCCACCAGTGCCGTGATGGCTGGGTCTGAGTTGTTGTCCATGCCCTGCCAGCCTCCGTCGGGCTGCTGTGTGCGCTCCAGAAACGAAAGCGCCCGATCGATGACCTTGGCTGATTCGCCCCGCAAATCGAATGCGTCCTTGGTATCTGGCACTCCTTGGGCGCCCGCCGACGCCAACCACCCAGCCGTCGCCACAACCCCAAGCATCACTGTCGTCCAGGTACTAGCCATCGCTTGTCTCCAAGGCCTCGCCCGCCGTCCCGTCAATTCGGCGTGCCACCACCGCGTCACCTCGACCGCTGCATCGACCCGCCGCCGTCCGCTCCGCCTCGACGTTGAGCATCGCGTTGGCCCCCTTCATCGCCGCGGCGGCCTTGAGTCCCTCCAGGGCCTCTTCCGGACTGCGAAATCCGTCCACAAACACCGCTTCAATCTGCCGAACAATATCATACCCCACCAAATGATCGGTGCTGGCGGTGGCCACAATTTTTGACGCCTCCACCCGGCGGGCCCTGACCAAGTCCTTCCCGTCCCCATATTTTGCCAGTTTGGGATTCAGCGTGGCGGGCTTGCGCCGTCGACGGGCCCGGCGCAACCGGCCTGCCACGCGGATCGCCAACCACAACCACACCAGCACTCCCAGCGCCGACAGGGCCAATCGGAATTCAGGGGACATGGGCCCCGACCTCCTCTGGCGTGGGTCCAGCCCCGGCCACGGCCGCCTCAGGCGCTTTGCGGTCGCCCGCACCGTCCAGCGACCGGCCGCGATAGCTCGTGCCACGCCAGGTCACCTTGGTTAGCCCACCCAGCTTCAGCATTGCGTTGCAGAGCATGGCCGAGCAGATCAACGCCCCGAGCAGATACAGCGCCGACCACTTGGGCCCGAATCGGCTCAGTCGGTAAAACCGCACCATGACCGACTGTTGCAACGCGACCGCCACCGTCGACGCCACCAGCACGTACCACAACGGGTCGCGGGCATCGCCCTGGGTCACAGTTAACCCTACCAGGGCCGCCAACAGGCTAAACCACGGGAACACGCTGAAGGTCAACAGGATCAGCAGCGCCGCCATCAGCCGCCGAAACGATCCCAGACAGCCGTAAAAAATCCGGCTCCAGCCGCGCCAGATTTGCCCCATCGACGAATACATCCGGGCCACGTAAAGCCCGTCATTGAGGACCACCCGCAGCTTGTGCCCAGCCTCCTTGCAAAACCGGGCCATGTGGATGTCTTCGTTAACTTGCGTGCGAACTCGCTGGTGACCCCCGATGGCATCATAAGTCGCCCGCCGCACCAGCATGAAGGCCCCATTGGCATAGGCTGCCTTGGACTCCGCATCGTTGACCTTGTCCGGATGGAACCAATAGATCAGAACGGCTCCGCAGGCCGGCTGGATGATTCGTTCCCAAAAACTTTTCGTCTCCACCACCGGCAGCACCGACAGAAAGTCGGTGCCGTCGCCGACGGCCTCGCGCACCGCCATCGAAAGCGTCCGCCGCGACGTCTGGCGGCAATCGGCGTCGGCGAAACACAACCACTCCCCGCCGGCTACAGCCACACCTTCCCGCATGGCGTTGTTCTTGCCGAACCAGCCTTCGCGCAGGCGCTCCACCGTTATCACCTGCAACCGCCCGTCGAACCGCGACTGCAACTGCCGCAACAACTCCGGCGTCCGGTCCGAGCTGCGGTCGTCGATAACGATCAATTCATAATGGGGATAATCCTGCTCCAGAAAGGACTCGACGCAGGCTTCGATATTTTCTTCTTCATCCTTGGCAGCCACTAGAACCGAAACGGTCGGTGCCGGTTCCGGCGGGCCGTCGTGGCTGGTGGCCGAAAGCGTCTGGTGCCCGGAACCCGCCTTGCTGATCTGCACGTGACGGGACAGCCACATCAGGGCCACGGCCGTCAGGACCACCAGCCAAACGATTGTCAACGTGAACGGCATATCGAATCCCAGCCCCGCCGGTGCCTCGTCGTCCAAACCACGCCAATGGGCCCGCCCTCCGAATCATTCGCCCGCTACGCTTCATCCCCATCTTCTTGGTCACCCTGCGATGCCGCTGCGCCAGCCGCCTCCTTGCCCTCCACCGTCAACTGCACACCCACGCCCGATTGCGGCGCCGGCGACGTGGGCTCCGGCGGGCGTTTGTCGGCCGCTTCGTACTCGCCCTCCTCGTACGTGTCCATGTACACGTCTTCCAGGTCGATCGAATCTGTGTCCCGCCGCAGCAGAAAATACACCACCGTGCTCGCCGAAAAATAGAACGAGGCCAAGAACGCCCACACCATCAGCAGCACCAGGCTGACCCAGATGCCGATCAGCCAGGCCGAAACACTGGTCAACCCCCCCGGGGCCGTCAACACCGGTTGAAGCTGGTCGAAGGCCGGGGCCGCCCAAATCAATTCCAGCTTGCTGGTGGCAGCCGTCCCCTCGCCGATTTTCCACCAACCAAACGGAGCCGTCCCGAAACTCACGAAGGCGTGCGTCGCCGCCAACGTCAAATAGGCCAACAGGCGCACGAACAAGTAACAGAGTCCCGCATAAGCCGTCCCCACCAGGCTATAAAAAATCGTCCGCCAGGGGTTGACCGCCACGTAGTTGAAACTGCGCGATACCGCGTCCAGGCTCTCGCTGCCCTCGGCGGCCACCGTCGGCCAGAACAACGAACCGCCGCCAAAACTCCCCAGCAGAATCAGCCCAGCCGCCAACCCCCCGATCAGCGCCAGCCCGAACAGCAAACCCCCGACCACGTCGCCCAGCAATGGAATTCGCAGGAACACCCCGCCCAGCGCCAGGAACAACCCGATCACCGCCACCATCAAGGCCGGCAGCACCGGCGACAAGAAATAACCACCCCAATAGTGCTGCCTGGCGTAGGTCAGGGCGTCACCCAAGCCCAAGCGCTCATCCCGGGCAAACTGAACGGCTGACACCCGACACAGCGCCCCGCCAAACAACGCCCAGATGCCCAACGTTCCAGCCAGCAGCAGCACCGAAAACCCCGGCGCCGACCTGACCATCCACGTCGTCCCCGAACACAGCAGCCCCAAACTCGGCAGAAACCCCACCGGCTGACCGCCCAGGTCGGTCGGGCTGGTCATCGGCGAACGACCCGCCGTCAAGGCCGGCATCCCCGTCATCCCGGCGGTGCCTTCACCCCAAATGCTCCGCCGTAGCAGCGAAGCCATGGCCGACTCCAGACACCAGCGCGTGTGCGTCCGCCACACCTCGAAGAGGCCCACGTCGTCGGCCGGGTCGGTCCCGACTCCGGCGGCTTCGCCCCGCACGTAGCTGCCGATGGCATTGGCCGGCACGCCCGCATCGGACGCTTTCCAAACCGCGTCCAAGACCCCCCCCCAAGCCAGCGTGGCCACCAACGCCGCCGCAGCCAGCACCAGGTTGGTCGGGCGAACGGCCAATTGAAAACTGCGGAAGATTTGCACGAAACCGTAAGACTCAATCCCACCCTCACGCTTCAGGGATTCGGGTTCCTCCGACATGCTGTTATCCTTTCATCATCGGGCTCGAGAAGCGTCCCGACCACAGATTGGCCGCCGCGCCGCAGCCGACATCCGGTCCCCGGTCGCTCGTTGCCACCAGGCCTTCGGCATGGCTGGACCTTGGCCCACCGGCGGATCGGCCCTGGGCGTGCATTATAGTTGGCCCTGGGCCGGCGACAATCCGCTATCCAGAACCTCGCCCGAAACGGCGAGAAAGGCACCTGACCCCCGAATCAGCCGCCCAACAAACCGGAAACAACCGCCAACCCGAGGTCAGACGCCGCCGTCGACCGCCTCCGCAGCGCCGTCCAAAACGCCGGCGACGCCAAACTGGCCGAGCCCCTGCCCGGCGATTCGGGCGCCTCGCCCCTGTTATTCCCAGATCACCATCCGCAACCCAGCCAGATGCGAGAAAGGATTCTCGCACCAGGGAAACACCCATGTGGCACCGGTTTTCAACCGGTGGGGGCTCAGGTCAATGACCTGTGGGTTACAAACCTGTACCACACTTTTAGGAGACACTCTTAGTTGGGATTGTCCTCGCCCGGAATCTCCCGGCCGTGCGGGTCCTGGGTTGGGTCGGTCAACTGGTGACGCAACTGGTCATTCAAGTCGGGCGTGATGAAGTGCTCCATGCGTTCAGCCGGGGCGTGCAGGTGATCCAACGGCAGGTGGAAGTGCTTGGCCAGGTAGGCCTCCCACAGGCGGTGGGAGCGCACCAACTTCGACGCATCGGCTGCCCCCTGCGGGGTCAGTTGCACGCCGATTCCGTGGTTCTCCATCGGCGAACATTGCACCTGCCGGCTGCGTTGCAACGCGCGCAGCGCCCACCGCCCCCCCCAGCCCCCGCCCACTGCCACCAGCAGTTCGGACGTCTGCATGGGTCTACCCCGCTCGGGGCGAAGCTCGGCCCAGCGGTAAAGCAGGCCCAGAATATCCTGCCGCAGGATTTGCATGGACAGAACCCAGCGGTGGTAGGCCCGGCTGATCACGCCATGACGGGGTGACAGGAACACGGCCGCGATCAGCCCCACCCCCGCCACCACGGCCATCATGGCTGAGGTGTTGGCTGACATGGGTTGGCCCTGCAAGCCGGTCATGCCCGCCCAGCCCGGGCCGAATATGGCCACGATATGGCCCAACACCGCCGACAGGGCCGCGATGATCAGGCTCAACACGATCATGACGCCCAACCGGTCGGTCAACAAAAAGGCGGTGGCCGGTGGAACGATCAGCATGGCGATCACCAGAATGGACCCCACCGCTTCAAAGTTGGCCACCGTGGTCACCGCCACCAGGATCATCAGGGCGTAGTGCATCCACTGGGCGTTGATACCCTGGCTGGTGGCCAGTGCGGGATCAAAAGCGCATAGCTTTAACTCTTTATAGAACAACCCCACAAACAACAGGTTGACCGCCATCACGATGGAGAGATTGACGACAGCCGGTGGCACTTCACCGCCCAGGGCATCCAGTGGAATCAAGACGATATTGCCGTACAGCACACAGTCAGGGTCCAAGTCCACGTGATCGACCGCCCGGCGGAGCAGCACCAGACCGACCGCAAATAGCATGCTGAAGACCACGCCCATGGCAGCCCCGTGTTCGACTTTGCCATAGCGGGTGATAGCCTCGGTCAACAGTGCGGTCAGCACACCGACCACGACCGCCCCGATGAACATGGGCCAGGCTGCCCGGCTGTTGGATAGAATGAATGCCACGGCCAAGCCCGGCAGGACCGCGTGCGAAATGGCGTCGCCCATCATGCTCATCTTGCGCAAGACGAGATAGTTGCCCAGCAACGCGCACGTGCAAGCGCTTAACACCCCCACCACCAGGACCCAACCATCCAAAGCCCAGTCCCAGGTCATGGCCTGTCACCCTCCAGGGCGTGAGGCGAAGGTGGAATGGGCGGTTCAGCCGCCAGGGCTGCCTCCAACTCCTGTATGATCTCATCGGACAAGACGTGCTCGACTTCATCGGCGTCGCGGTCCACGTGCGAGGGGGCAATGTCGGCGTATTTGATCAAATAGACTTCCCACAGCCTGTGGTTACGCAGGATGCGTCGGGCATGGGCCCGGCCCGAATCGGTCAACTGCAGGAGGGGCAACCCCGCAGGGGTCAGCACGCCGGCGCCCACCGCCCGCCGAATGAGGCGCTGCAACTGGTTCGGCGACCAGCTTCGCCGGGCGAACACGTCGTCGAACCGCAGCCCAGCCCCACCCCCATGCCGTTCTTCCAATTCAGCCAGCGCCCGCAACAGGTGTTGAAAGGCGACCTTTCGACTCAAGGCCCAGCGGCGAACCACCTCAGCCAGCACGCCTCGGCGCGGGGCCAGGAACATACTGACCAGAAACAGCGCCCCGGCGCTGATCACAATGACAGCCCCAGCCGGCAGGCGCGGAACCAGGGCACTGACCGTCGAGCCTAGCCAACCACTCAGGGCCCCGATGGTCGCAGCCAAAACCGTCATTGACGTCAGATGGTCCGTCCAGAACCGGGCCGCCGCCGCCGGAATAATCAACAGGGCCACCACCAGAATCAGACCCACGGCCTGCAAGCCGATCACCGTCGTGGCCACCACCAGGGCCATCATCAACAAGTCGATGACCACCACGGGAAAACCCGATGCCCCGGCAAAAGCAGCGTCAAAACACACCACGCGGAATTCCTTGAAGAGCAACCCCGCCCCGACGATGACGACCAACGCGGTCCAACCGATCAGGCGTGCGTCTCGGGCCACCATGGCCGCCGCCTTGCCATAAATGAACGTTCTCAAGCCGGCCTCGGCGCCGGTACCCTGCTGTTGGATCAGGCTGAACAGCACCATGCCCATGGCGAAAAAAACGCTCAGCACAATGCCGATGGCCGCGTCTTCCTTCAGGCGCGACCAGCGCCGCAGCGCGGTCACCGCCAAAACACCCAGCAACCCGGTCAGCGCCGCCCCCGCCAGGAGGGGGCCGAGCTTCTTGTCGCCGGTCAGCATGAACGCAGCCGCGATGCCCGGCAGCGTGGCGTGACTCAAGGCGTCACCCATCAAGGATCGTTTGCGCAGATAGGCGAACGTCCCCACCACCCCCGCAGCGATGCCCAGCAGGGTGGTCCCGATCACCACCACGCGGGTGTTGTAATCGCGCAAGGTCAGCGTGCGCCACAGGGCGGCAGCCCCGGGCATGTCGACGGACGTATCGGTGATGGACCTTCGATGCTCGTTGACGGGGTCGCCCTGCCCGGCGCTGGCCGCCGATGTCGCCACCGCCAACAACACCAGCACGATCAGCCCGGCATGTCCCGCACGGGCCGACATCATTTTCTCCCGGCGCGGGCCACGGCTTCGGCTGCCTCGGACAAAATCGTGAGCCGCCCGCCGTAGGTCGCCTGCAAATTCTCGCGGACAAAGACCTCGTCGGTCGGGCCGGCCGCCACGATGCGCATGTTGAGCAGCATGACGTGGTCGAAGTATTGATTGACCGTCTGCAAGTCGTGATGCACCACCAGCACGGTCTTGCCGCGGGTCTTGAGTGCCTCCAGCAGACTCACGATGGCGGTTTCGGTGGCGGCATCCACCCCGGCGAAGGGCTCATCCATGAAGTAGATTTGAGCCTCCTGGGCCAGCGCCCGGGCCAGGAAGACCCGCTGCTGTTGACCGCCCGAAAGCTT
>JBHHVM010000168.1:0-7233 GCA_046754265.1 Phycisphaerae bacterium | reverse complement strand
GACCGGAATGCACTTGGTTGGGCTCGAGGATCCCGAGGCGGCTTGCACGACGTGCCACCGCGGTCAGCTCGAGGGCACCAGCCTGATTCCGTCGTGTTGGCGGTGTCATGGGAGCCTGTGGGACGATCCGCCGGACTATCCAACCGATCACCGGATCATCAAAGGCCAGAATCCCCCGGTGGTCCACGGGGTGGGTTTGGAGGATCCAACCACCGAATGCGTGACCTGCCACGGCCCTGACCTGACCGGCACTGAGTTGGTGCCTAGCTGCTTTAGTTGCCACGGCGCGGTGTGGGCTGATGGTGGGACGCCGCCGACGCATACGCGCTTGATGACGCGCGGATCGGTGAGCGCGTTGCACGCCGAGGGGCTTGGCAATCCGGCGCGGAATTGCACGGCGTGTCACGGTTCGGACCTGACCGGAGCGAATCTGGTGCCTTCGTGCTGGAGTTGTCACGGCAGCATCTGGGACGCGGGTCCGGATTTTCCGCCGGATCACGTCGTCTTGAAAGGCAGTCCTGTCGCAGTGCATGGTTCGGGCCTGATGGAACCGACGGTCAACTGTGGATCGTGTCATGGGAATGATTTGACGGGGACGGAGTTGATCCCGAGTTGTTATTCGTGTCACGGGCAGGTTTGGGCGGGCGGTGGACCGCCCCCGAACCATACGCGGATCTTTTCGCAGGGCTCGGTGACCGGTCAGCACGCGGAGGGGTTGTACCAACCAGAGGGTGACTGCACGGCCTGTCATGGAGCGGGGCTTAACGGGGCCAATCTGGTCCCGGCCTGTTGGAGTTGCCACGGAAGTTTGTGGGATCCGGCACCGGACGAACCGCCGGACCATACGTTGCTGAAGGGTTTCCCCTCGGTGACGCATCGCCCGGACATTTCCGACCCGCCGGCCAATTGGAGCGGGTGCCATGGAAGTGACCTGACCGGCACGGCGTTGATTCCCAGTTGCTTCGAGTGCCATGGGTCTATTTGGGCTGGGGGCGACCCTCCGCCGTCTCATACGGTCACGTTGACGAATAACGAAGTCAGCGGACAGCACGCTTCGGGGCTTATCGACCCGGAGCAGAATTGTACGACGTGCCATCAGGCTGACCTGATGGGGCGATATCAGGTTCCAGCTTGTTATTCCTGTCACGGGCAGCTTTGGGCTGGGGGCCTGCCGCCGCCGACGCACACCGAGCTTTCGACGGTCGGTTCAATCTCGGGCTTGCACGCGCCGAACCGAAGCGATCCCGAGGGGTTCTGCGCCGGGTGTCACAAGCCCGATTTGTTTGGCAGCAGCCTGATTCCGGCGTGCTGGAGCTGTCATGGGAGCATCTGGGACGGTGCTCCGGACTATCCGCCCACTCACACCGTGGAAAAGGGTTGGGGCCAGGTTGTCTTTCATCACGACCCCAGGCTGATGGGCCCGGTCGGCGTTTGCGACGAGTGTCACGGGGCGGATTTGCAGGGTGCGCCGCTGATTCCAAGTTGCTTTACGTGCCACGGGATTCGATGGCCTTGAGCGATGCAAACAGGAGGGGACGGTCTGGGCAGCGCAACTGTTGGCTGCAACCCATAGGGGCTGGGCACGTGGGCACGTGGGCACGTAGGCAACAAGGCAACAAGGCAACGAGGCAACGAGACTAGAGGCCTTAAGAAACGGCCCTGCTGGATATTCTGGGGCAGAAGAATCTTCGCGGCCTGCGAAGAAGTCGAGCCTTAGTTGTACAGAGCATGTTTGGATGGACCCATGACGCCGGATCGCGGCCAAGACGGCGTGCCGACGCCTAAGTGTGATTGAGGGAGGTGCCACTGACCGGCATTGATAGCAGGAGCTTGGAGAACGATTTCGGCTGCATGATGAGGTTGCTTGGACGTACAGCCCGGGGATTCTAGAGGAGGATCAAGATGAAGTCACAATCGCAGCAACGCAGCAGAGGTCTTGCCGTGGTGGCAACGGCCATCGTGTTGGGTGTGGGGTCGATGGCGATGGCCTATCCCCGCTACAACGACGGGTGCCAGAACTGCCACGGGGCATTTACCAGCGGCACCTCTCCCAAGGGAACGGTGTTTCCCAATAACAGCAAGCACGACATGCACAGGTCGTCGAACTACATGAACACCGATTGCGATCTGTGCCATACGTCGGGCGACAACAGGAATCCCTTTCTGGCGTCGTCGAATGGGACGTCCAACAACCCGGGCGTGGGGTGTACGGGATGCCACGGGCGCGACTATGGCGGGTCGGTGGGCAGCAGCGCCGTGGGCCTGCGTGCGCACCATGCGGCGGTGGGAATTACGTTCTGTGGCGGGTGCCATCCCAACGAGCCGACTCCTCTGGCCGAGTGGGTCAAGCCCATCTACTACGGGACGGCTGACACCCGGGCGGATGAGCCTTGCAACGATACGGGCTTGGAAGACTGGAGCGGGGCGGACGGCCTGGGCGATGGGTTCGGGTCAGACAATGACGGGGACATGCTTTACGACGGCAACGACCCTGACTGTCCAACTTGCGTGGACCTGGATACGGATGGATTCACCGATTGCGCCGGAGACTGCGACGACAATAACAACACGGTATACCCGGGTGCCCCGGAGCTGTGTGACGGGCTGGATAATGACTGTAACAACTTGATCGACGATGGGCTGGGCACGACGACCTGTGGAGTCGGTGAGTGCGTCAATACGGTCGATAACTGCGTCGGCGGTGTGCCTCAGGTCTGCGATCCATTCCTGGGTTCGACGGCTGAAGTCTGTGACGGTTTGGATAACGACTGCAATGGTTTGGTCGACGACGGGCTGGGCACGACGACGTGCGGCGTGGGCGAGTGTGTGAACACCGTCGATAACTGCGTCGGGGGCGTGCCTCAGGTTTGCGACCCGTTGGCTGGCTCGACCGCGGAAACCTGTGACGGCCTGGACAACGACTGCAACGGCCTGGTCGATGACGGGCTTGGCACGATCACGTGCGGCGTCGGGGAATGCGAGGTGACGGTGGAAAGCTGTGTGAACGGTTTGCCCAACACTTGTCAACCGGGCACTCCCGGGGTCGAAATTTGCGACGACGGCCTGGACAACGATTGCGACGGCCTGACGGATAGTCAGGATGTTGTGGACTGCCCGGGCTGCGTTCCCACGGCGGAAATCTGCGACGGCCTGGACAATGACTGCAACGGCGTGATCGACGACGGGCTGGGCACGACGACCTGCGGTGTGGGCGAGTGTGTGAACACCGTCGATAACTGCGTCGGAGGCGTGCCGCAGGTGTGCGATCCGTTCTTGGGCTCGAGCGCTGAAACCTGCGACGGTCTGGACAACGACTGCAACGGTTTGGTCGATGATGGGCTGGGGACGACGACCTGTGGTGTCGGCGAGTGTGTGAACACCGTCGATAACTGCGTCGGCGGGGTGCCCCAGGTGTGCGATCCGTTTGCGGGTTCGACGGCTGAAACCTGTGACGGCCTGGACAACGACTGCAACGGTTTGGTCGATGATGGGCTGGGGACGACCACGTGCGGTGTCGGCGAATGCATGCATACCGTCGATAACTGTCTTGGCGGCGTGCCGCAAGTCTGTGATCCGTTTGCCGGTTCGACGGCTGAAGTCTGCGACGGACTGGACAACGATTGCAACGGTCTGGTGGACGATGGCGTTTGCGGTGATGTGATTCCACTCATCAAGCAGCTTCGTGTGCCCAAGAAAGTGGAGGTTTGCAACGACTCGGGTGTGACGAAGAAGATCAAGGTCAAGGTGGAGCTGGACGGAGTGGAAGGCACCACGGCTGAGGCCATGGTTGACCTGTTCCGAGGTTCCACGTTTGAGCAAAGCAAGACGCTGATGTTGACGGCTGGCGAAAAGCCCGAGAAGGTGAAGTTCAACGTGGACATTTCACCGGCCGATGCTCCTAGCATCGAATGGACTGTTACGGTAACGCTGGACAACGGGGCCAGCGTGTCGGAATCGGCTGTCACCAAGGTTCGCTGCGACGATGATGACGACGGCGACGACGATGACGACGACGACGATGACGACGACCACGATGATGACGACCACGATGACGACGACGATCATGGAGGCCATCACGGCGATAAGAAGGTAAAGGCCAAGCCAGGCGTCGTCTCGGCATCAAAGTAGACCAACCGGATCGACCGTCGTTCCGGATTTCCTAACGGACCTTTTCGGCCCCTTCCCACGCGGGAAGGGGCCTTTCTCATGCAATGGCTGCCAAGGCCGATGATCCGGGCAAGGCCTCACCGGCGACCGGGCGGTTGGGTTTCAGATGCCTGGGTGGGGCTTGCGTCTGGCCGGCCATCGATTAGTGTATCGCGGGCGCCGAATGGATCGCGGCGGGCGTGGGTCAACCAAACGCTCGCCACTGCGAGCGGCGGTGTCTAGGTTGGGAAGTTTTTTCAGGAAGCATTCGCCGGAGTGGCGGAATTGGCAGACGCGCGGGATTCAAAATCCCGTTCTCGCAAGGGAGTGAGGGTTCGAGTCCCTCCTCCGGCATTTGTGCGATCCCCACCGGTGTTACTGACCCGGCGGGGATTCGTTCTTTGTGTCATTGATCGTCATCGGTTCGGGGATTCGGATTGACAACCCCCAACGGTACGCGCGGGGATGAGCTTACCGGGCAAAGGTGTGTGTTGGGGGGGCAATTTGACGGGAACCGGGGTTATCGCACGGCATCGGCGAGGACGGCGGTGAGCGATGCGGTGACCTGGTTGAGCTCGGGGGTCTGGTCGTACTCCCAGTCCAGGAAAAAGACGTTCAAATAGGCGAAGTATTGGTGGTTCAGACCCGCCTGGTTCATGACGTCGATGAGGTCGGCGGTGTAGGCCAGGCCGCCTTTGGCGTCGTTGTTAAAGAACGTCGTGCGGCTGGGGGAAAACTCTCCGACGTTGATGGGCACGTTGTAGGTACGCTGGAATTCCAGCTTCTCGTCGATCAGCCGCTTTAGATAGGCCCGGTTTCGCACGCCGAGGAGCGTGCCGTCGTGGTCGCGGTACTCGTAGGTATCGTCTGGATACCTGCCGCCGTCGTCGCCGATGTTGTTCTCCGGGCGACCTTGGCCGACAAAGTCGATCGGCTCGTAGAAGTGAAAGTCGTACATCAGGTTGTCGTCGTCGAGTTTTGGAATCCACGGGTCGTCGGGGTCGATGGGCGGATAGTTGCCCTGGGCGTCGACGACGGCAGTGATGGACTCGATGATGATCAGGTGGTTGGTGTCCACCTGGCGGATGGTTTCGACGAGCTCCTGCGCCAACGTCGCCCATTGCCCCGGGTTTTGCGTGGGCGTGGGCTCATTGATGAGGTCATAAGCGGCTACCCAGGGTTCGTCTCGATACCGCTGGGCGATGGCCCGCCACAGGGCCTTGGTGCGATCCTGGAGCTGGGGATCCTCCCACAGGCGGGCGGTCGGGCCAATGAATCCTTGCAAACCGCCGGGGGGGACGTGGAGGTCGATGATGGTGTACAGGCCGGCCTGTTTCGCCAGGGCGATTTGTCGATCGAGTAGGGCCCACCCCTCGGGCTTGTAGACGTAGGGGTCGGCATTGTCCTCGAACTGGCGGAAGTTGATGCCGTTTCGAATCACGTTCATTCCGAGGGAAGCGATGTTCGACACCACGGTCTCGTCGAAGCGTTCGGGGATCAGGGACGCGATGGGGACGCCGCGATCCTCATCGTCGTTGAAGAACGGGGTGGACAGGTCGTCGGGGGAGAGGAGCCAGTGGTTCTGGACGTTGATGCCGCGTAATTGAATCGTTTCAGGCGATAAAGCGGCGCCGACCACCAGTTGCTTGCCGGATGCCCGGATGAAGGAGGACGGCGGCGAGGGTTCAACGGGCCGATCGGGTGGCGGCGCGCCCACCGGTGCGGCCTCGGTGCCACATCCCAATGTGAACAGGCTGCCGCAGAGCAGCAGGGCTTTGAGTGTACTGCGCACGGTGGTCTCCCGGCCCACGCGGCTGCGGCGAGTTTGGGATTACCGGAAAGCTTACGATACGCGTGTCCGGTGGTCGTCACGTCCGAGAAAACGGGCCCTGCTCAACCTGTCATGTCTGAATCCTTGCGTTTGACGGGTTGGATCGCTCTGCGGCTCGCCGAATCCGACCGTCATCTAACCGGGGTCGGTCAGTGAGGCCGACCCCGAAGTGGTGTGGTGGTTGTGAGGGTGCGCGGCAGAGGCCTGGGTGTCGTTGGACAGGTCGTATCGGGCCAGATCGAGCGGGTAGGGCCGGTCGAGGCCCTCTTTGATCTGGTAGGCGCGGTCCATGGGCAGGTTGCTGAGGGTCTGGCTGATGCCGGAGGAGGGCCAATAGATTTCGATGGCTGTGATGGCGGTTGCTTGCCCCAGGCCGATCTCTTGCTGGAGACTGCCGGACCCGAAGCTGCCGCCGGTGGTGACGGTGGCATAGACGATTCGCTCGCCCGCGTCGGTTTCGAGGCGCAGGCGCATGCGGGCCCCGAGGGCGTCGCGGCTGGAACGGGTGCCGACCAGTTTCAGCGTGATCCAGTGATTGTCATTGCCGGGGTTCTCGAACAGGACGTTCTGAAAGGTGTCTCCGGTATAGGCGCCGCCTAGCACTTCGTAAATGTCCTGGTCGCCGTCGTTGTCCAGGTCGGTGAAGGCGATGCCGTGTCCCTTTTGGAGATGGCCGAACCCGCCGGCGGAGGTGACATCTCCAAAGCCGGTGCCGGCATGGTTGCGAAACATGCGGTTGGGAACCAAAGCCCTCATGTTCGGCGTGCCGGTGCCGGCGTAGAAATCGAGCCAGCCGTCGTTATCCAGGTCGCCGTAATTGGAGCCCATGGTCATCAGTACGGTGTCCAGGCCGGCTTGCTTGGTCACATCGCGAAAGGTGCCGTCTCGGTTGTTGTGGTAGAGGCGGGGCCTTTCGGCTGGATGCGGCAAGCCCAGGTAATCGGCGGCTACGTCGCCGACGTTGCGCCAGCGGTAGCCGAAGACCAGGATGTCCTGCCAGCCGTCGTTGTCGTAGTCCCAGAACCAGGTCGGAAAGCTGAACAACGGCTGCTGGACGCCGGCCTGGGCGGCCACGTCGGTGAACCTCCAGGCGGGCACTTGATGGCTGTTGGATTGTTTCGCCGGCGCCGCCTGAGGTCCGTCGTTGCGGTATAGGGCGTTGGGTTGGCCCAGGCAGGACACGTAAAGGTCCAAGCGCCCGTCGTTGTTGTAGTCACCAAAGGCCACGGCTTTGACGAATCCCCGGTGGGCGATTC
>JBHHVM010000167.1:0-7284 GCA_046754265.1 Phycisphaerae bacterium | reverse complement strand
CCCAGCCAACCCAGCCGGCACGCCCAGGCGGATCTGCATGACCACACCCAGGGCCAGGGCTGCGATGCCGCTGGCCAGGCAACCCAGTGAAATCAAATAGGCCGGTTCGACCCCCGGAAGACGAGTCAGAATCCAACCCATTGACACCAAGATCGGATACCCCGGCGGATGGGCGATTCCTCCCAACGCACAGGCTGCCTGCAAATCCCCGGCATCCCCATAACAAACCCCCGGCGGCAACCGCGGAACGGTCGCGGCAGCAATCAGCGTCACCGTCAACAGGATGACGGTCCAATCGACCCGGGTCAGCGCCCTCCATCGAGCCCGGTGGGTCGATGTCGCATTAGCTTCGGTATGGGGTTTGTCTTTCGAGGGCGACCGAGGTTGGCGGGCGTCGTCCATCGATGGGGTCATGCTAGGAGCCATCGTACTCCGGATCGTTGGCCTGGTCCCAGCATTGTCGAAACGCGCTACGCACGCGACGTCTCCCATACCGGATCGGTCCTCTCAAAGAACATGCCCACCTCCGTCATCCAATGCAGGTTCTCTCGGCGAATCATGACCCCGCGCCCATCGGCTACCTCGTTGCTCTTGTGCCTCTTTTTTGTCTTTTGCCTTGGTGCCTCGTTGCCTTGTTGCCTGGCCGTGCTACTTCTGCTTCTCCCCTTCGCGCTTCAACGAGTCGATCTCCGCCCGCAGGCCGGCCAGCTTGCCCAGCTCCTTTTGGTGCTCGGCTTCGGCTTCCGCGTCGATCATGCGGTCGATTTCTTCGTCGCTGAAAGCGTCTTCGGTGCTCATCTCGGCATCCTGGGCTGCCATGTCCTCCACGCTGTCCAGGAACATACTCATCCGCTCCTCCATGGATTGCGATTGGGCCATGGCCTTTTCCCAATCTCCCTGGGTCTTGACCAGGTCGGTGTCGCCGAACAGCCGGCCGATCTCCGTGGCCATCAGGCCCATAGCGCCCGCAAAATCAGCCGATGCCTCAGCCTGACGCTTGATCAGCAGGGCGTTCTTGACGCTGAGCAGTTGCCGCTCCAGCATCTTGCGAATCGTGGCTGTCTTCTTGAGCGAGTTGCGGATGAAATGGTACTGGCCCAGGTCGCCGATTTTCTTGGCTTGCTGGGCGTTCTTGATGAAATCGTCCTGAAACTTGGCCTGTTCCCGGATGGACTTTTCGATCCGGCGAATGCCCTGTCGAATCTTGATGTCCCGCTCGATGCGGCGTTCTTCTTCGGACTTAAAAAGCCCCATGATGATCCATCCCGGTAACCGCCCCTGTCACCTGTCCATAAACCGGGGCCTTGCCGCCGGCCCGGCACACACGCCCCACTCTTGCCCTATTCTTCCGCGGCGGCCTGTTGTTGCTCGCGTACGCGGCGGTCCGCCTCCTCGAAGGCCTCGGTTTGATCGCCGATGGCGCCGGCGTCCAGCTTTTCCCAGACGCCCATCACCGTTTCGCCGGCCTGGGTCAACCCGGCTGACCCTTCGTCCACCTCAGCCCCCAGGGCCAATACATCGTCGAGCCGCTGCTGATAGACCTCCGTCTTGATGGCGTCGTTCTCGATCAGCTTGCCCAATCGCAGGATGTCCTTTTCCCCGATCAGGCCCAACTTGGCCCCGCTTTTGGCGGCCCGGTCCGCGTTTTCCCGCAGCATCCGCAACCGAGACACGGTCAACATCTCCTTGCTGCGAATGTTGAGTTGCCGGGCGGTCATCAACTGTTCGGAGGTCTTCAGTTCAAACTCCTGGGCCAGCATCCTGCGAACTTCGGGCACCCGTTCGCCGGCCCCGCGCTCGAAAATCTCCTGCTTATCCTTGGCGATTTTCGTGACCCGGTTCAGCAATCGGCTGCGGTCCTTTTCCAGCAGCAACTCCTGGCGGCGAAGCTCCGACCGGGTCATCTGCGAAATCGGTCTCTTGCGTTTGGTCAGCCAATCAAATAGCGACATCATTCACCGCACGGTCGGTAGTCATCAGCGACAAAACAGGACACCCTATCAGAGCGCAGGCGACGGGTGCAGTTGCTCCGGTTGCTCACAAAGCTTCAGGATCCGCGGGTCGCGGCGCCGCTGACGGAGGTTCCGGCTCCGGTAGCGCCGAAGGCGGCTCGACGACCCCAGGCTCGACCGACTCGGCCGACGGCGTCTTAGCCGGGGCGGCTGCCTTCTTCGATGAGGTTTCTTGGGGCGCCTCAGCCTCAAACTCCTGCAAAATGGCCAGCTCCTCGTCGCTGGTCATCACCTCACCCAATCCGGTTTCCAGACTGCCCACCAGATCGGCGTCCGCTTTCAGGGTTTCCAGCATCTCCTCGGCCTGCACCGCATTTTCCGTCAAAGCTTCGGTGCTGGGCAATTGGGCCATTTGACCTTGCTGAATCAGTGTCAGGTTATGAATGTCGGTGCTCAGGATGTTGATCTGCTGATTGAGCATATTGGCGGTGGTGTTTTGCCGGCCAATATCCTTGCGCAGTTGGGCCAACTGGCTGGCCAGCCGCCGCTTGACCACCGAAGACGTCGATTGCTTGCCCTGGTCCAGCAGGCGGGATTCTTTTTCTTCCAGCTTGCCGATGTCTTCATAGATGCGCTCACGCCGCTGGGCCAGTCCAGCGCGGCGCTCGGCCAGGATGTTGATCTTCTCGGCTTCGTCGCCCTGTTTAGCGAACAAAGCCCGGATGCGGTCCACCACGTTCATGGATGCTTTCTCCTGCGTCGAGGCCGGGGCCCCGCGATACATCAGCAGTTGACCTTCCTTGCGCGTGACGCGCAACTCCGGGTCCTTCTCGGCGATCCTCTGCATGGCCTGGGCCACGATCGACGGCGGCAAATCCAACCGCCCAGCCAGCGAATCGGCTTCGACGCCGCCCACCAACAGGTCAGCCATGCGCCCTTCGATGGCCTGTTCCACTCGGGCCAGCTTCTGGTTGGCGTCCTCCGGGTCGAACAGCGCCCGCAAGGGCTCAGCCAGGGCCTCCTGACCGGAACTTAGTTTCCAACCCCCGCCCTCGGACGGCTCGATCAGCACCAGCGTCACGTTGGGCAAATCCAGCCGGGCCTGGCGGGCCTCTTCCGAAAAACCGCTCGGGCTGCACACGCCGATCACGTGCGGAAGACGGGCATCGCCCACCAGCTTGCGAACGTGATCAGTCAATTCGCCCAGCCCGATCGGGGGCATAGCCCCTTCGGCACCTGAAGCCAAATGCTCCAACGGCGCCAACACCGAGGCTACCGCCACGCCGGTCCGTCGCTTGGCAAACCACCAGCGCCGCTCAAAACCCAGCACCGCGATCCGCCGGTTGCGCGGCATCTGCTTGAGCAGCGCCCGGTCGTGACGGTGGTGCCGGGCCATCATCGCCCGCAGGGCCGGCTCGTCGTCGTGACGGGCGGTCTGCCAACTGCTGCCCCGCAATTGCCGCCCCTTGGCCCGCTCGAAGTTCGCTTCGACGCCGGACAAGAACTCGTTTTCAACCTGCAAAGCACCCAGGGCGTCGCTGCTCATGCCGTCACGTCGCAATTCTCAACAGCCCGGCCACCCCTTATCCGTTGCCCGCATCGGGCACAAAACCGGGCGTCGGCCCGATTCGCCGTCCCGCATTTTTCGTTCGGGCATCGAACCCGATTCCCGCCGCGCGATTGCCGTTTGCCGCCGAATAAACGTTCCACACGCCCACTGCAAGACGACCACCCCCCCAGCATGAGCCGGACCACGGCGAAGAACAGTCCCGCCACCACCAGCACGCCGATCAGTCCCGCCGCCAACTCAAACCGCATGGTTCAAACCACCCCCCGTTCCCGGTTGGCTGCTGTCTGGCAACTCCAAAACTATCCCGCCGCCGCCGCTAGCTTTGCCCCACAGAAGATGCAGTAACGATCGTCCCGATTGACGAATGCCTGACAGGCGGCACAGCGCGGCACCATGGCCACCATTTGATGCCCACAGTGAATGCAAAACTGATCGTCGGCGTCGGCCCTTTGCCCGCATCGCGTGCATTGTGTCTGCAGGCCCGACCGGCCCGGTATCGGCGGTGGTCCCGGCGCCAACCGGGGCGGCTTCAACGCTTGGGCCATCTCCGCGGCCGAGCGGAAGCGCCGCTCCACCCGCGTGTAGCTGCGCCGGAACACATCATCGACGAAGCTGGGGATGTCGCTGCGCAGCGAGCCGGGCATCTCCGTCCCGGCGGGCCTTTCCCCGATCAACATCTCGAACAGCACGATCCCGCACGAATACAGGTCGCTTCGCCCGTCAACGGATCGGCCCTCTTTCTGCTCCGGCGACATGTACGCGATCGTCCCCGAGATATCCTGCCCGCCCTCGGTCAACAGGCTGCCCGATTGCATGAGCGAAGCCGTGGTCACGTCCCCCGCCCGCCCCAGGCCAAAATCGGTCACCTTGACGGCTTCGGGGCCGATGTCGGCAATGCGCTCCAACGGGCAGCGAATCAGGATGTTGGCTGGCTTGACGTCGCGATGAATCAACCCGGCTGTGTGGGACGCCTCCAGGGCGCTCAACAAGCCGCCCATGATGGTCAGCACGGCCGACAGCGGCAGACCCTGCCGGTTGGCGTCGATTACCTGTCGTAGCGACGGGCCATCGACGTATTCCATAATCAAATAGGGCGGGTCGGAATAGGGATCCAGATCCAGCGCCCGGACGATATTCGGGTGCTTCAACCCATGAATGGCCACGCCCTCGGATTGAAGGTTACGCACATATTGGGCGTCGGTCGGGATCTTGATTGCCACCACCTGGTCCAGCATGTGGTGCCGGGCACGCCAGACTTGCCCAAAACTTCCCCGGCCCACCGGCGCTTCCAGCAGAAAGTTGTTGATGCGATCCCCTACCTTCGCGTTGGACATGGCTGCACCTTACCAGGGACTTGCCCAGGACTTGAATCACAACGATTCGTCGATCCGGTCGGCCTGATAGTCACAGACCAGAAAATTATAAACCCCCGCTGACAAAAAGCCAAGCAACAACACGATCCAGGTCAACGTGCCATGGCCTCGCACCCCCCCAGCCAGGAACAGGGCGACGGCCACGTCCGCGGCCAGGTAACCGATCAACATCAACGCCCCGGCCAGGTTCGACTCCCACTTCATCACCCAGGCCGGCACGAAGAACAGCGCCCAGGGCAGCACGATGGCAAAACCCAGCCAGGCCAGCACGTACTTGATGACCGTCCAAATCGTCTCGAGCTGCTCGGGATGTTTCCAGAACCAGATGATCCCGCCCGCCGAGGAAACCACCAGCAAAGCGGTCAGCACTTTTCCTCCCACATATTTGCCCAGGCTTTCCCACATCAGAGGTTCAATCCCTGCCGCACCAACCGCACGCGGGCCTTCCCACCATTGTAATCTATCGCTCCAAAAGCGTCCTGGCGATTACAATCCGACGGTGGGTATCGAACCCCTGGCACGCCTCGGGCGGGTTGGGGCACACTCCAGGCGGTCCGCGCCAGCCAATGGACCTGCGCGGTGGGGGGCCTCAGTCGGGTATTCGTTGTAAAAAGGGTCAATATTTGGCGGAGACGGCCGCCGATTCGATTCGGCCCTTGCCGGCGTCCTTGGCCCGGTACATGGCTTGATCGGCGGCCCGGACCAGCGCCTCAGCCGAGTCGGCGCCGGTCTCAGCCAGGCTGGCGATGCCCACGCTCAACGTGACCCGCACCTCCGGCAACTGCTCGGCCAGGTCCGCCCCGAACTTTTCCATAATGCGCTCGGCCAACATCCAGGCCCGATCTCCCGGAGTCTGCGGCAACAGGATGACGAACTCATCTCCGCCAAACCGGGCCGCCACGTCGGCTGCGCGGAGCTGGCTGGCGACCGTCGTTGCCACCAGAATCAGCACCTCGTCGCCGGTGTAATGCCCAAATCGGTCATTGGAATCCTTGAAATTGTCCAGGTCCATCATGATGCACGAAAGGTCCGAGCCGTAACGCGTAGCTTCAGAAAACCTTCGCTCCAGCACCTCGCCGAAGTGCCGGCGGTTGTACAGCCCGGTCAAGGGTTCCCGGGCGGCCAATTCGCGGAGTTGCTCAGTTCGGGTTCGTACCCGTTGCTCCAGGTCGGCGTTGAAGGCCACGATCTGCTGGTGCTTTTGCTCTAGCTCGTCGGCCATCCGGTTGAAGGAACGGGCCAGGGCCCCGATTTCATCGCCGCGGTGCAACGTGCTGCGGGCCCCAAAATCTCCCTGGGCAAATCGTCGAACCACGCCGGAAAGCTCTTTGAGCGGCACCACCACGCAGCGCACCACCAGAAACGCCAGTGGAATCGCGATGACCAACACCGAGATGCTCACGCCGATAAACAAGTCCACGGCTGAGGCCAGGTCTTTGAGCGTGTGCTCGACGTTGAGGCCCACAGCCACGTACCCCAACAGGGCCTGCTTGCCCGATTCGTCGGACCGTCGAACGGGATAGCTGACCCGCAGGTGGGCGTCCACCGATCCTTTCCCATCGACGAACACCGGTTGGCCCAGCATCTCAGACCGGGCGCCTCTCGCCAGAATGGAGGTACTCGAACTTGCCGGCCTGGGCTCCACGCCCGCCCCGGCCAGCCACCGGCCGTTAGTGTCAGTAAAGGTCACAAAAAGAATGGGGTCGCCCGTGCAGAACTTCTCGGCCAATTGTTGCAGCGCCGGTTCGTCCGACCTTTGCATGGCCTCGACACTGCTGCGGGCCAGCAGGGCGGAAATCTGCACACACTGCTCGCGCTTTTGTCGGCTACCCAACTGCCCGACCAGGTCCACCACCACCACGCCCACCAGGGCGGCCACCGACAGCGTCAAGCACAGCACCAACACGGTAAAGCGGGCCTGCAAACCGAAGACAAACCCCGAGCCCCCGACCACGCGTCGATCAGCTGCTCGATCGCCTTGCCCCGTCTTAGGCATACCCTGCCCCCAAAACTCCGGTGGGGTGTTGTACTCAACTTCAAAGCTACAATTCGGCTGTATCGGCGGGCAAATCGGACCCTGCTGGGGTCTCGCAGCCGGGCCAACGACCAAACCGCTGCTCTGCTCAAGTTATCGGAAGGCAAAATGAGGCGCTGAAGAACCGACTTCGGTTGGGATCGAGGACTTCCAGGTTGCCCGGATGGATTGATAGGGGCCGATAATCGCGGGCAGGATCAGCTAGCGGCGCGGCTGACCGGTGGTGCTGCTGGTGACCTCGACGTCGGTGGGCAGGCCCGCCCGCTCTCGAAGCACCGCCAATCGCTCCCGGACCTCTTTGGCAATTTGGGAGTTGGGGAACTCTTCAATGATGTTCACGGCCACTTCCAGGGC
>JBHHVM010000166.1:0-7287 GCA_046754265.1 Phycisphaerae bacterium | reverse complement strand
GTACCGACTACCCACAAATTCTGCTGAAGAACCTAACTATTAGAGTCTTCTTATCCGCTCGAGTCTGGCGCCCGGGAACGGACGGGAGCTGCTTCAGTTTTGTATCCCGTGTCTCTCTGACGATCATCGCCTCCCCCAACTCCGAAGGAGGCTGGTCCCCCGGCGTTGGCTTCGCGGTACCTGGCCCTGGAATGGGTTGGTTGCGGGGGTCGAGGTGGTGATTTATACTCTTGGTCTGCTCGCCTTCGGCTCGCCGCTAAACGGGAGTTGAGGGGGGGCTTGGGTGGATGGATCATGCCAGTTTATGAATATGTTTGCGGCGCCTGTGAGAAGGGCTTCGAGCGGTTGGTGACGATTGCTGAGCGGGATGGGGTGCGCTGTCCCGATTGCGGAAGTGGCCAAGTGCAGCGGGCGCTGAGCGTGTTCGCGGCTCGGGAGGGGCGCGTTGGGGGGCTGCCCGAGGTGGGGGGCGGCGGTGGTTGCGGGCGCTGTGGGGATCCTGCGGGTCCTTGTGGGGCTGGGTGAGGGGGAAGGCGAAAGTCGAAACGTCGAAAATGAAATAAATCAAAAAAATCAAGAAACTGCAAGAAGGCTACGGGTAGTGAGAACTTTGGGGTTTGTCTGGATTTGTGAGGTTATTTGTGAATCGTGAAATACCTGGTGGCGCTGGGGGGATGAGTCCTGCTTTGCGGGTTCCTTTGGCGGGGCTGTTAGCCTGGATTCTGCCGGGGCTGGGTCACATCTTTATCGGGGAGCGGGTGCGGGGCACGATTCTGCTGGTGACCATCACCTTGACGTTCTGGAGCGGAGTGGCCATCGGAGGTGTGCGGGACACGGTGGACTCGGAGACGCGGAAGGCGTGGTTTGTGGCCCAGACTTGTACGGGGGTCCATGGGTTGGTGGCCCATGCCTGGAGCAAGCAGTTGCGGGAGGTTCCAGCCGAGGCGCAGCTTCCGCCGGCGCACTGGTTAGCGGCGGAGACCGGCGTGGTGTATGCGGGGGTGGCGGGCCTGTTAAATGTGTTGATTATTCTGGACGCGTTGATCCGGGCTGACCAACCGAGCGGCGGGGGCGGCAAGCCGGGCGTCGTGGGTTCGAGGGGCGGGACCTGACCCAATGTTGGCTGCATTGTTTACCGAATCGATCATGCTGACCGGGACCGAGCACTCCATGCTGCTGGTGCCGCTGTGTCTGGCTGTGGCAGTCGTGTATAAGACGGTTCGGTGCCAGCGGCCGGCCCATATTCCACTGGCATCGATCGTGCTGTGTGTCACCATCGTGGCGGGCATGTACGCGGTCGGCGTGGGGCTGTGGTTGTTGCACCTGTTGTTTGCGTAAAACCAAGCAGTATTTGATCCGTCGCAATTCTGCCGGTTTATAGCACGAAAACCAACCAACCTCCGCCGGTGCGTGGGCGCCCGCTGTTATTTGGGCGTCGGGCGGCAGCGGGCGCTCTCGAAGGCGGCGATCTTGTTGAGTCGGCGGCGGTGGCGACCGGCTTCGAACGGGGTGTTGAGCCAGACTTCCACGATTCGTTTCATGAGTTCGTCGCCGATGAGGTCGCCGGGCAGGCAGAGGACGTTGGCGTCGTTGTGCTTGCGGGCGAGTTCAGCGGTCAGTTCGTCGTGGCACAGGGCAGCTCGGATTCCAGAGACTTTGTTGGCGGTGATGCTCATGCCGATGCCGGTCCCGCAGATCATGATACCGGTTTGGCATGCTCCGTCGGCGATGGCCTGCGAGGCAGGAACGGCCTGGTCGGGATAGTCGCAGCTTTCGGGCTGGTCACAGCCGTAGTCGTTAACAGAATGGCCCATTCGCTCCAGCGCGGCTTTGATGCACTCTTTGGCCCTGAAACCGCGGTGATCGCTGCACACGGCGACGTTCATGAGAGGACCTCGGGGAGTCGGTGTTGGAGGGCTGCGTCGATTTTGTCCGCGCAAGCCCGGTAAACGTTTACATGCTGGCCGATGGGGTCGGCGATGTCGGCCTGGGGGTCGAGTGGCTCTACGCGCTGAGCGGCGCTGGGCGCCATCTGCAGGATGGCCTGTTGATGAGACTCGGTCATGGTGAAGATGTGGTCGGCCTGGTTGATCAGCTCGGCGGTCAAGGGTTGGGAGCGGTGGGGCGTGAGGTCGATTTCGCGGTCTTTGAGCGCTTGGACGGCTTGAGGTGATGCCGGCGCTCCGGCGGAAGCGAAGGTGCCGGCCGATTGCACGTTGATGCCTCGATCGTCCAGAGAGTTGGGTTCGACGCCCAGTTGCCTGGCGAGCAAATCGCGTAGCAGTGCGGCCGCCATGGGGCTGCGGCAGGTGTTTCCGGTGCAAACCAAGAGGATGTTGAGCGTGGCTAGGCGTTTGATGGTCCGATGGTCGAAGACGCCATCGCGGATAATCTGATAGCCGGTGTGATTGAGCTTAACGACGGTAGAAGGTTTGGCGTAGCGTGCGGTCCCGCCGTCGAGGATCAAGTCAGCCTGACCGTCAAGGGCCGATAGGGCCTGGTCGGCATTTTTGGCCGGGGGCTTGCCGGCGAGGTTGGCGCTGGCCGCGACGACTGGTTGATTGAGGTTGTTGAGCAGGGCTGAGGCGGTGGGATCGTCGGGACATCGCAGACCCACGGTGCCCTCGTGATAGATCTGGGCGGCCGCATGGGCGGGCAGGTCGGCCATGATAGGCGCCGTGGCTGGGTCGATGCCGGTGAAGACGAGGGTCAGGGGGCCGGGCCAGGCTTTGGTGACCAGGCGTTTGCCGACGCCTTGGAAGCGGGGAACGAAGCGTTCGACGATTTCGCGGCGGCCCAGGTGGACGGTGAAGGGCTTGTTGTCGGGGCGGCGTTTGAGTTGCCGGAGCCTGGCGACGGCATCGGGCAGGTCGGCTCGGGCGCCGACTCCGTAGACCGTTTCGGTCGGAAAAGCCACGATTCCACCGGACCGAAGGGTTTGGGCGGCCTGGGCGATGGCCTCGGTGAAGTCTTCACCGGGCTGAATGTTGAGGACGCGCGTATTGGGCATGACCGACTCCGCGAGAATTATGGTGGGGATGTGAAAGCTGTCAAGGAGAGTGGGGATTCTGGGGTTGTTTCGGGGGTTGCTCGACAGGTCGGGGTTCATGTGGCATCATAGTAGGTTCGGAAGTTTGGGCTACGGGATTGACCAATCGAGCGGATGAAAAGCGAGAGATGGAAGTGGAATCCATGGTGAAGCTGGCGGCGGGTGGCAATGTGTCCGAGGTGGAATCGCAGTGGCTGGCCCGCTTGGAGGGGGAAGGCGGCAGTCCGGACACGGTGGTGCAGATGGTGCCGGTGGTGGCCAAGATGGCTGAGCGGGGTCACCTGGAGGCGGCCCGGGCGCTGGCGTGGACAAGTCTGGAGATGTTGGGCGAACGATTCAGTCCTCGAGAAGTGCTTCGAGCGGCCGGCCCATTGCTTTTGAAGCTGAAAAAGAGTGATGAGTTGCGGCAGCAGGTGACCGAGCTGTATCGGCAAGCGTATTCGGATCGGGAGGAGCTGGAAGCGTTGATCAGCGAAGCGGGCATGGCGGTCGGCCGACCCGTGCGGCGGGCGTTGCGGACCATGGAGGTCTGTTTGGGCGTGGAACCGGGGAGCTTTGTTGCGGCCCGACATGATGAGCGGACCGGGCAGGTGAGCGAAATCGGCGCGAGCGACTGGTCGGTGACGGTGCGGGATGTGTCGGGAAAAGAGGAGACGTTTGGCCCCGTGGAGTTTGCGGATACCTATGAGCCGGTGGACGCGGATGATTTTCGGGTGCTGGGGGATTTCGACCCGGATCGGTTGCGACAACGATTGAACAAGGATCCGGCTGGCGTGGTGATTTCCATCCTGCAAGCCAGCGGGAATAAGACGGATAGTGACAAGCTCAAGGCCATGCTTTGCCCCAAGCTTATTGAGGACAAGGCCTGGTCTCGGTGGTGGACCAAGGCACGGACGGCACTGAAACGATGCCCGCACGTGGAGATTGAAGGCCGTTCACCGTATTGGCTGGAGTATACCCAAACGGCCCGGACCCTGGAGGACGAGACGCGGGAGCAGTTTGTCCCCCTGCACGAAGCGGGCGCGGAATTGTCGGTGTTGGAGGCCTACGTCAAGGAATGCGCCACGCGGAAGCAGGAGCTTGACACCGAATTCCTGCAAGGGCTGCGGTCGCACGTGGATGGCCGGGCGGCGCGGCAGCGGAAGTCGGGCAGCAAGTTGCTGCTGGGCACGATGCTGGTGCAGCGACGGATCGATGAGATGTTGGGGCGGGAGGACGTGGATACGGCGGCGATAGAGTTGCTGCACAAAGCGGAAGATCCGCTGGCCTATGTGACGGGCTTGGAATCCGCATCAACCTCGCTTTGGGAGGCGGGCTGTGCTTGCTTGGCCGAAGCGGAGCCGGGTAGGGCGGCCGAGCGGCTGAACGATTTGTTGTTGGTGGCACCCATGCGGGTGTGCGATTCGATTGCGTGCCGCCTGGTGGAGTTAGGGTATTCGACCGAGCCGTTTGACCGGTTGATTCAGCAAATTCTGGCCCAGCCGTTGCGGCATCATCAGGCCATCATGTGGTTGTGGGACGGACCCACGGCGGCGGAGGTGGGCCCGGTCAAGCCGGTGATGGTGTTGACGCGGCTGTTGCGGATGCTGGCGGATCTTCGCCGGAGCGAGACGTTTTCGCGGGATGAGAAGCGAGACATCGCGACGACGGCACGAAGCGTGCTGTCGGCTCGCAAATACGAACGGTTCCGGGCGTGTCTGGAGCAGGTGGAAGCCGGCATGGCGTCAGCCCTACTGACGCAGATCAAACGGCTGGACAACCTGGGCCGGGCCGTGCATGAAGATTTGCAGAAACTGATCCGGGAGCGGTTCCCAGAACTGACCGTGCAGACCCGCGTCGAACCGTGGAACGATGAGAGCGTGCTGTATGTGACCGCACACGGTTTGACGGCCAAGATGGCTGAGCGTGACGAACTGGTTAACGTCAAGATGAAGGAAAACGCCAAGCGGATCGGCGAGGCGGCCTCGCACGGGGATTTGTCGGAGAATTCCGAGTACAAATTCGCCCTGGAAGAGCGGGACCTGCTTCGATCGCGGTTGGCACTGATGCAGGGGCAAATCAACCAGGCCAAGGTGTTGGTGGCCGATGAGGTGGACCCTGGCCGGGTCAACATCGGGACCCGGGTTCAGTTGCGGCACGTGGAGTCCGGGCAAACGGTTGAGGTGGCCCTGCTGGGCCCTTGGGAGGCCGATATCGAACGGTACGTTTTCAATTACAAGGCCCCGGGGGCGGCAAAGATTCTGGGGCTGAAAGTGGGGGCAACCGTAGCGCTGACCGTGGTCGAGCCGGAGGGTGAGTATGAGGTGGTGGGGATCGCCAGCGCCCTGGCGTAGTGTGTGTCCCAATTACGGATGTGGCACCGGTTTCCAACCGGTGGGACGCACGAATTGAGGATAGCAGGTCGCTGGTTTTGGGATGCGCAGAGGTGTGTGCGGGGGAAGGGGTCGCTTCGGCGTCGTGGTGGGGTCGCTGGAGATGGGTTCATGTCCAAGGCGGTTTCGCTGAAGGAACTATTGTCGGCTAGCACGATGGTCTCTGCGCCGGAGTTGGCCGAGCCCGGGCGCGATGGTGCGGTGCGGTGTCTGGCGTGCGGGCATCGTTGCCGGGTGTTGCCTGGGCGAAGCGGCGTTTGCCGAGTGCGCTTTAACGACGGCGGTCGGTTGATGGCCCCGGCGGGCTATGCGGCTGGGGTGCAGGTCGATCCGATCGAGAAGAAGCCGTTTTTTCACGCCTATCCGGCCCGGAACGCAACGTCGTTCGGGATGCTGGGCTGCGATTTTCACTGTAGCTACTGCCAGAACTGGATTACGAGTCAGGCGTTGCGGGACGATCGGGCGGTGGCCCGGCCGTTGAAGCTGACGCCGGAGAAGCTGGTGGAGTTGGCCAAGCGGCACGACACGCCGGTGATGGTCAGTACCTACAACGAGCCGCTGATCACGTCGGATTGGGCGGTGGAAATCTTCAAGCTGGCCCGGCAGCAGGGGATCATCTGTGGGTTTATCAGCAACGGCAACGCCACGCCGCAAGTGCTGGAGTTCATTCGGCCCTACGTGGATTTGTACAAGGTGGATCTGAAGGGGTTTGACGATCGGCGGTATCGGGAGTTGGGCGGCGTGTTGAGCAACGTGTTGGAGACGATTGACTTGCTGGTGAAGATGGCGTTTTGGGTGGAAGTGGTGACGCTGGTGGTGCCGGGCTTCAACGACTCGGAAGATGAGTTGCAGCGGATGGCGGGGTTCTTGGCGACGGTGTCGCCCGACATACCCTGGCACGTGACCGCGTTTCGCCCGGATTACAAGATGACGGACCGGGGCCCGACACCGGGGGAGACGCTGACCCGGGCGCGGGAACTTGGTGCGGAAGCGGGTCTGCGATTCGTCTATGCCGGGAACCTGCCGGGGCGATTGGACGGAGCGGAAGACACTCGTTGTCCGGACTGCGGGGGTTTGCTGATCGAGCGGCAGGGCTTTCGCGTGGTGCGAAACCGTATGCGGGGCGATAACTGTGCGGATTGCGGGCGGGTTATTCCCGGCGTGTGGGAGGTCCAGCCACCGTCGCAGACGGAGGGGTGGGGAGTGCCCCTACCGGTATCGGTGTAGGGCTGGGGGTTTCCGGCGTTGGTTGGGCCTTTGCTTGCGATGGGCCTGGGCAGTGCCTATAGTTGATCGGAGCGCCGCTGGGCCGGCGTGGTGGGCTGATTAGACCGGATCGAGTGCGAAGAAGTCGGCCCCTGGGCGTGCATTGGTTTTTTATAGACCGGAAGGGATGAGCGATGTCCAAGCCCTTTGAAGGCAAATCGGTGTTGGTGGTGGACGACGACCCGGACATCGTGACGGCGATCAAGGCGACGTTCGATCAGATGGGGGCCACAGTGACCACGGCGGCGGATGGGAACTCGGCGATTGCCAAGGCCACGTCCGAAAAGCCGGACCTGGTGGTGCTGGATGCGATGCTCCCGGGCCGAAGCGGGTTCTTGGTGCTGGAGAGCCTCAAACGAAGCGCCGACAAGGACCACCGGCTGAATATCATCATGATCACCGGGAATCAGGGGAAACGGCATCAGGTGTGGGCCAAGAGCCTGGGGGTTGATGATTACATCAACAAGCCGTTCCGGATGAATCGGCTGGTCGAATCGGCCCAGGAGTTGTTGACCCAATAGCGCCACAGGCACGCGGGCCGGTGCCGCGAAGATTTGGTCGGCACCAAAATTACATTTCTGCTTTAATTCAAGGCAGGTC
>JBHHVM010000165.1:0-7300 GCA_046754265.1 Phycisphaerae bacterium | reverse complement strand
TGACGAAGTTCAACGGCGTGTCGGCCTCGACACGATCGGCCCGCTCGCGCCAGCGCACGGGCAACCGACCGAATGGGCCGTCGTCCGCCTTGGCAAAGCCGCGAAGCAGATCGCCAAACGTCGTCCAGGCTGGGATCGCCCGATCGCGTTCGGTGTAGCCGGACACCGTGCCCATCGACAGCCGTAGCGTCCCGGTGCCGTCGGGTGCAGCCATGGGCTTGCCCATGGCTGACCTGACCGAGAGTATTCGCCGGTAGCCGTCCTGGAGGGTGCTGACCACCTCGCGGTCGTATGCCCTGCGCACGTTGCGCGAGTAGGCGTCCAAGCGATCGGCGAAGCGAATCAGGGTGTCGTCGCTGGCGGCCAGGGTTGATGGCTCCGCCGTGAACAGCGCTTCCCGGGCCTCGAGCAGGTTCAGTTTGGTTCCGGCGATCAGGCGGTCGGCCTGGGCGTCGGCGGACAGATCGCCCAAGGCCAGTTGGGTCAGGTCGTAATCGCGGCCCGCAATGCGGGCCAGGGACATCAACGACGCCCGGATCAACTCCCGTTCCAATTGGACATCGACGGGCCCAGGCCAGGCCAACCGCATTTTCAGCGCCTCCCAATCCTGATTGCGGTATTCGGGGAGCCGCTGAAGGTCGTCCTTGGTGCGCTCTTTGACCGCACGGACCAGTTGCCGGGCCACGTCGAACAGCCGGCCAAACGGCGCAGATCGTCGTTCCAGAAGATAATAGGGAGTCAAAGAGCCCTGGGCCTTGCCGCAAACCAGGTTGATGTCGTCGTGGCCCGACTCATAGCGGGCCAGGAGCTCGGGGCGCGATTCGAGCGTGGCCCGCAGTTGTCGCTCCGACGATGCCCGGGCCGAGATGATGTCGGCCCCGAGCAGCGCGTTGTAGCGGTATTCCAATGCCTTGCGCTGGTTTTGCACGTCCATCAGGTCGATCAACGCGCGGCGGCGCTGGGCGGGCCCTCGCCCGGCAAAACCCAGCAGGGACACTTCACGCTGATTGAGCACGCCAAGTTCAAGCGGGATCTCGACATCTCGAAGAAACTCGAGATGCCGAGCGGCGGCCAGGCGATGGGTTTGCCCCGGGTGACCCGCCACGAAGATCTGATCGCCCGGTGAGACGCCCGTAGCCGACCACGTCAAATAATCGGGCCAGCGCAGCGGCGCGCCCTGGTCGTAGACCCGGAGGAAGCACACGTCCAGGCAATAGCGCGGATACTCATAATTGGCAGCGTCCCCACCGAAAAAAGCAACGTCCAATTCGGGCACCATGACCAGCCGCACGTCATAGTAACGCCGGTAAAGATAAACGTAGCGCCGCAGGCCTCGAAACAGGATCACTGCCTGGGAGTGCAAGCGAGTCACAGCCGCTGCCTTGTGGGCGATGTCGGTGAGGGCCCGGTTGCGGGCAGCGGTGGCCTCAATAGACCCGGCGTCGGGCTCCACCTGGGCCAGCGCTTCAACTTGGTCGGTCACATCGCGGATTTCGACCAGAATGTCCACGAAGAGGTCCGGGCAGGACAACTCCTCGGACCGGGCACCGGCGACGAAACCGTTCACCAGATCGTTGCAGTCGGGATAATCGAGACGGGCGATTGCGGTGGCGACCACGTGCTGATTGGTGACGATCAAACCGTCGGCCGAGACGAAGGCCCCGGAACCGCCCCGCGGAAGTCGAACGCACGACGCCTGCACGTGGCGGACAAACGTATCGGGCGGGTCCACGCTGTTTTTCTCGGCCCAGCGCTCAACCGGCAGCCGATCCAGTGGCCAAAGACCTTCATCGCCTTGGCCAACGGCGCAGACCAGCAGCACCCATCCACACGTCATCGGCCACAGCCGTCTCATGCACACGTCCTTTCCTCGCAGGGGACCAAACCCGGTCTCGAAATCGTCCGACTCGCCAATGCTATCGGCTGGGCAGCCCGACCGCCACGTTGAGTGAGCCGGCGGTCCGATGTTGTCGTCGGGTTGCGATTGACTGTGGAGCAATTCGGCCAACGCCCGTACAATGACCGGAATGGCCGACGTCCTGCGCGCTATCGAATTGACCAGGCACTACGGCAGCGGCGCCCAGTGCGTGGTGGCGCTGGAGGGTGTCGACCTGGCGGTGGCACCGGGTTGCCTGGTCGCCATCATGGGGGCCAGCGGCTCGGGCAAGAGCACCTTGCTTCATCTGCTCGGCGGGCTGGACGTCCCGACCGCGGGGCGCGTGGTCATCGAGGGACACGATCTGTCATCCATGAGCGACCGGGCCCGGACGCTGTTCCGCCGCCGTCGCATCGGCGTGGTCTTTCAATCGTTCAACCTGTTGGACACCTTGACCGCCGCCGAAAACGCCGCCCTGCCCTTGATGGTGGACGGTGAATCGAGCCGGCGCATTGAAGAAAAAACCCGGCGGCTGTTGGAAGCTGTGGACATGTCGCACCGCCGGTCGCACCGGCCTCAGGCGCTGTCCGGCGGAGAGCAGCAACGGGTGGCCATCGCCCGGGCACTGATCAACGACCCCGCCATCGTCCTGGCCGACGAGCCGACCGGAAACCTGGACTCCAAGCACTCTGAGGAAATCTGGCAACTGCTGTCCCAGTTGACCTCCGAGCATGGGCGGACCGTGATCGCGGTCACGCACGAACCGCTGGGCGCCGCCCACGCGGATCGCATTATCGTCTTGCGGGACGGTCGCGTGGTGGGTGAACTCTGTCCGGAAACCAAGGGCGATGCATCACTGGTTGCAACTCGCTACGCGAAGCTGGCAGGCTAAGCCCGGCCGGGCGATCGCCTCCATCGTGGCCATCGCCTTGGGCGTGGGCACGGTGGTCAGCATCACCTGTTTTTACGCCTCCATTCGTCAATCCATTGCCGATCAGGTGGTCAACACCTGGTTGGGGCGCAGCCACCTGACCGTCGAACCGCCCCTGGGCCACTGGGGTCACGTCGATCAGGCCCTGACCGTGCCGCTGGCCAAGCTGAACAACGTCGCCAAGGTGGCCCCGAAACTAAAACGAGTCGTCACGGCCGTCTTGTCCAGCGCCGACGAGCAACTGCGCATCCTTCCCGTCGACGCCATCGGCCTGGACCCCGCGATGGATTACTTCTTCCGCGATTATCAGTGCGAGGCCGGCCGACTGATCCAACCCGGTGACACGTCCGTGGCCGTGATCGAGGAGGCCAGCGCCCGCGAATGGGGCCTGAAGGTAGGTGACACGCTACGTCTCGCCGTGGCTTCCGACCGGCCCCCCGAAGAATTCAAGTTGATCGGCACCTACGACGTTCGACGGATCGCCGAGTTCCAAAGGCCCACGGTCCTGTTGACCCTGGACGACTTGCAGAGACTCAAGCACGAGCCGGACCAGGTCAATAGCATCGACGTCATGCTGGAAGACACCACGCCTGATGTATTCGCCAAGACCAGGGAACAGGCCGGGCAAGTGGTGTCCGACTGGAACCGGGATCACGGCGGAAACGCCCAACTGTCCACGGCCGAGACCAAGATGAACCAGCTTCGCGAAGCCGAGCGGTTCACCGAATTGCTGTTGACGCTGGTGGCCTTCATCGCCCTGCTGACCGCGTTCTTTATCATCCTGACCACCATGAGCATGGGACTCGTTGAGCGCATGTCAGCCCTGGGCACCATGCGCTGCGTGGGGGTGACTCGCGGACAGTTGGCGGGACTGGTGGCGGCTGAGGTCGTCCCCATCGGCCTGGTCGGGCTGGTCCTGGGCATTCCCATCGGCCTGGGCCTGACCTGGCTGGGGGCTTCGATGGTGCCGAACTACGTCCAGGGGATCGTGGTCAGCCGGTGGGGGCTGGGTTTGGCCCTGATCGGCGGAGCGATCACCGTGCTGGCTGCGGCTGGTGCCTTGGTGGTTCAGGTGGCCCGCATTTCGCCGCTGGAAGCCGCCAACCCCCAGGCCAAGCCGACCCGACTGGCCTTTGCTGGGTATGCCGCCTTGGCAGGGGCTGTTTCGCTTGGGGTTCATCAGTGGATGTTGGAGGCGGTTCCGCCCTACCTGTGGCTCAACGGGTGGTGCGCCTTTGCCGGCATGGCCAGTCTGTATCTGGGCTATGTGCTGTTGACCCCCGTGGTGGTCCTGTTGATTGGCACGCCGGGAGTTCACCTGGCCTCGGCCGTCTTGGGCGTTCGGCCAAAACTGGCCCGCGACCAGATTGGCCGATCTCCATGGCGTAGTGCCGCGGTCTGCTGGATGTTGATGGTGGGCTTGTCGTTGATCGTCTACCTCGGGGCCCGCACCGAGAGCATGGTGGCGGCCTGGGATTTCCCAAAACGGTTACCCTCCACCTTCGTGTGGAGCCCCGACCCGGTGCCCTATGCGCTGCGGGCCGAGATCAACGACTTGCCGGGCGTGCGCGAAACCACCGTGGTGCGCGAATTCCCCTGCAAGGCCGGCGATCCCCAGGCCGAAGCCACGTCCTTTTTGGAATCGTTCAAGCAGAAGCTGGCCAACCCGGTCCCCGCTACTTTTGTGGCCGGCGAAATGGACACCTTTCTGGAAATGGCCAAATTGGGATTCAAGCAGGGCAACATGCCCGACGCCCAGGCCAAGCTGCGGCGCGGCGGCTTCGTGTTGTTGCCGCCGGAATCGGCCCGAACTTATGGGCTGAATCTCGGCGACAAGATCACCCTCTCGGTAGGATCCCGCGTCGCCGAATTCGAAGTGGCTGGCGTGGTCGAGTCCCCAGCCCTGGACATCGCCGTCACGTTCTTCCAGGCGGATAGCTACATGATGCTCGCGGCTGCCGGCTCATTTCTGGGCACCTTGGCCGACGCTGAGCGTTGCTTCGGCATCGACTCGGTGACCATGTTCATGATGAACATCGACCTAGCCAAGACCGAAGCCCCGCCCGGCTTCGAATCCCCTGACCCGCCTTCGACGGTCCACTCGCACCTGGCTGAGAGCATCCTGGCCTGGCGCGACCGCTTGCCCGAAGAGGCCGACGTACTGGCCCCGCTGGCACCCCGGCTTGAGGCATTCAAGAGCGATGCATCAGGGCTCGGAGACGCCGAAACCTTGGCGGTGCTGACCCGCTACGGCCAGGCGCTCTCCGACATTACTTCCTCCTGGAAGGACTCGAACGCCCAGCAGCGCTGGAACCTGTTTCGAGAACGGCTGGTGCTGCGTCGGGCCGCCTATCTGATGGATCGCCCCTTTGCCAGGATCGGCTCGTTGCGAACGCTCAAAGAAGCCATCGACAACGGAATCCGCAAGGCCACCCTGTTGATGTCAGCCATCCCGGGAATCTCCCTATTGGTGGCTTCGCTTGGGGTGGGCAACTTGATGATGGTCAATGTCAGCGCCCGCAGTCGGCAGGTCGCTACGGTCCGGGCGGTGGGCGGGACCAAATCGCAGATTATCCGCCTGATCCTGGCCGAAGCGCTGACCTTGGGATTGTTGGGCAGTGTCATCGGAGTGACCCTCGGCTTGCACAGCGCCTACAGCGCCGGCGTGCTCAGCGCCGCGGTCATCGGGATCGAGTCGGAGGTGATCGTCCCGTGGAGCCGGACTGCGACGGCCGTGGGCTTGACCCTGGCAGTGTGTCTATTGGCCGGCTTGGCCCCTGCCCGCCGGGCGGCCCGCAGCAATATCGTCGAGGCCCTGTCAGGGGTCCAGTGACCCCATCCCAGTGTGGCATCTGTTTCCAACAGGTGAAACAGTGTGGCACCCAGGACGCATCGCGCCCTGCTAACCGGAGGAATCAAATCCTCGACCAGCCCAGGAAAGGGCCAGGTCGTGGGCCCGGTGATAGGCTTGCCCCAAATGGGCCCAGTCCAGCAGTTCGCTGAGTCGTTCGGTGCGATTGCGTTGTTGGATGCGTTGCCGACGATCCTGCTCGCAGAACTCGATCATGATCTGGGTCAGTTCGTCCAGAGCTTCGCCCGTGTCGCCGCGGCGATCGATCACGTAGATGCCCCGGCGAGCGTGGTCCGGCACCTCGGCCGCGATAAAGGTGCCAAATCCCGAGAGGTTGGAGGTCACCGAAGGGACGCCCATGAGCGTACACTCAGCCGGTGTGTAACCCCACGGCTCGTAATAGGAGGGGAAGACGCCCAGATGGCAGCCGCGGACGAACTCGTCGTACTCGATACCCAGTAGCGGATTGGTGGCACTGAGAAACTGGGGGTGATAGACGATTTTGACTTTGTCGTCGGGGGCGTTGAACAGCCGGCGATGGCGCAGATGGCTCAAAATAACGTCCTGATCGTCGTGCTCCATTTCGTGGGTGACAATGGCCGGCAGCGTTGACCGGCGGCGCGTGTAGATCATCCGCTTGAGCCAGATGATCTCCCGTTCGCTGAGCAGATGTTCCGTATCGGGCATGCGGCCGGCCGAGGCCACGTCGAACATGCGCCGTCCCAGGCGGTCGGTGATGTGGTCGCACAATTTGCGCAGCTCGTCCAGCAAAACAGCGTTGTTGAGCGAATCGACGTTGACGTTCTTGACGGCCGCCGGCGTGATGATAAAGGCCACCACCGTCTTTTCGCTGCCGATGTGCTTGAGATGGCCGTTGAGCCGATAGAGGGATTCGATGAAAAGATCCATGCCCTTGTTCTGATACTCGTACCGGCCCGCCGTGAAGAAATAGACCGTGTTTTCCAGATCGAAGGCGTATGACCCGAAGAAATGCCCGCGAACGAATTGATGAATGCGCTCTTTGTAATGGGCGTGTAGATTCTGAAACTCGTGCAAGGCGGCAAACTTCTCAACCTGCAACCCGTTGGGCGTAATCAGGTCGGGGCGGCGTTTGAGCAGGTGTTCAGCCTCGCGCCCGGTCACCTCCGACACAGTGGTCAGGACGTTGGCACCGTGGGCGGCGGCCCGTTCCAGGCAATAGCGGTGATAGATTTGCCGAATCCCGGCTTCGTGGTCCACGTCGATGCTGGGCAGGCGGTCGTAGAAATCGCGCCAGGTGGTACACAGGTATCGACCCAGCAACGTGGCGTGGGTCGTGAACACCGTGGCCACCGGCAAGCGCCGCCGGCGAATCGGCGGGATGGCCGCCGACGCCAGCCACTCGTGGAAATGGGCCACCGTGGGCCGCTTGGCGTTATGGCCCACAAACTCCGCCAGCAACTGAACCACCATGTCGGCAAACGCGATGGCTTGGCCTGCCTCAGGATCGCTGTCGGGCAAAGATATGCCAAAATCCTGCCAGTAGGTGTACTTCAGTTCATTCAAGCGCCCCTGGGCAGGTTGCAGATCGATCAGAATGGCTTTGGGATAGCCCGAAATCAACCATCGGCCAAAGTGATAGACGGTGCCCTTCTGGTTGAGG
>JBHHVM010000164.1:0-7317 GCA_046754265.1 Phycisphaerae bacterium | reverse complement strand
CAGGCCCTCAACGCCAGACTGGCCCATGCTCATAGCGAGTGGCTGGAGATTTGGGCGGACCTGGGTTCCATCGGGCTGGTGCTGGCGGTGGGTGCCATTGCGGTGACACTGTGGTCCGGGGCCCAGGCTGTGCCCCGGTTGCCGACCGCCGGTCTGCGCTGGGTGATGATCGGGCTGCTGGCGTCGTTGGTTGGGCTGGTCGTGGAAGAATCGACCAACGTGGGTCTGCGGCTGCCCGGTTTGCCCGCCGTCTACGCAACGGTGATCGGCCTGATCTGGGCGATGAGCACGCTTGATCGACCGCGGTGGGTCGGGGCGTTGGTGTCGCGAAGGCCGGGCCGGGCGGCGGTGCTGCTGTTGGCTGTGGCGCTGTCGATCGGTCTAGGAGCGGCCGTGGCCAGGGACTTCCGCGGTGCCCGGGCGGGGTTTGAAGTGTTGGGCAAGTTGCAGGCCCTGGAGGGGGCCGACGCCATCCGCCTGGCCGACCGGGCACGCAGGGAACGCCTGAGCCCGCAGGACCGCCTGGTGGCTTCGGGACGACTGTGTGCCACCTTGCTGTCATTAGCGCAGATCAACCAGGAGAAGGCGTTTCGCCAGGCGACCCAGGCCCAGGCTCAGGACTCGCCCGACGATCGAATGCTTGAGCTGGCCACCCGAAGCCGGGACCGCAGCCGGCAATTCGCCCAGGTGGGTTTGGCCGAGTTGGGCGAGTTGCTCAAAATCTCTCCGGATTTTTGGAACTCGGGCCTATGGGAGCATGGCCTGTATCGCGTGCTGGCGTATTTTGACCGGGCCTGGGGAAACCGCGAAGGCGCCGAGCGGAACCTGGCCGCCGCGGCTGCGGGATTGGAACGGGAGATTCGGCGCAGACCCTACGATGTCGCGCTGGCCGCTACCTACGCCGCAGCGCTGGGCCAACAGGTGGACCTGCCCAAACTCTTTGAGGTCATGGCCCGACCGTTGCGTCACAGTCCCACACCGTCCACTTATCTCGACGTGCTCACCCAACTGGCCGATTCGCCGGGCTTTGATGAAGCCTTCGGGCCCCTGCACGACGAGCTGAGCCTGGCCAGTCCGCTGCCGGTGTCGGCTGACCTTTGGTCGGCCACATGGGTCCCGGAGAAACTCCGTCTATCCGCCATCATCTTGTTCTCGCGCCATTTGCCCGAATCGGTGGAGGTGGAACTGGCCCGAGCGGCTGAGTTCTATGAGGTCATTCACGAGGCAGCCCCCATCGGATCAGCGGCCTGTTACGCGGAGTTGGCCGATGCCCGATACTTTGCCCATGCGGAGGACCCGTCCGGCGCCATCCAGGCCGCCAAGCGGGCCGTTGAACTGGCGCCCGACTCCGAGCAGGGTCGGTTCCTGCAGAACATGGTGCGATCGCGCATGGTGACCTATTATCTGGCAGCCGGTGACGAAGCGTCCGCTCTGGCCGTGCTAGACGAGTTGACCGGGCAGGCCGACCAAGAGGCGTTGGACGCGGAATTGGGGGCCCGGCTATCGGGCATCGCGCACGGCGCCTTGCAGCGCAACCCGGCGGCGCTGCCCAAGCGGTTCGCCGGATGGGTCGAACGGGCCATTGCCCTGAACCCAGAATATGAAGCCGGTTGGGAAGAAGCCGAATCGGTGGCCCTGCTGGAGGCAGCCCTGCAAGCGGGGGCGGACATGCGAGTCCTGTTGGGGTTCCTCGAACGTGTGCTGGCCGACCAGCCTGACCGCGAGAAGTTGCAGGACTTGCGAAACCGGGTACGCCAGGCAATGGGCCTGCCCGATGAGCCGGGACCAACCAGCCGCCCGGCGGTACCGGGTTGAGGCGAAGGAACGGTCAAAAGACCGCCATTGTGCCGCCGGCTGAGTCGGGAATAACCCCCCGCTTGCCGAAATAGATCATGGACGAATGAAAGGAAGGCGCGGATGAACGATGGCCAAGGGCGGTGGTTGCGATGGGCACGTGCGGCCCTGTGGGTCGTGCCCCTTGTCGGTGTCTCGGGCCGGTGGGTCGGGCTGTGTTTGCTGATGGGCCTGGCGGGTGGATGCCAGTCCGGTGGGTCGGGCGGCTCAGGCCGGTCCGGCAGTTCGGTCAGTTCCGAGGGGGAACCCAACGACTCGTTTGCCCAGGCTGGTAAGGTGGCCTTCAACTCCGCCAAGAGCGCTTCCATTCTGGGAACAATCGACAATCCCGGCGACTTGGACGTTTATGACCTGGGCCCGATGGTCCGGGGCAACCGCATCGTGGTGTCGGTGGACAGCCTGACCTCCGGGTTCGATTTTTCGATCGCCTTGTTCGACGGCGACTTCAAGCTGTTTATGGACAACGACGATCGCGACCTGGACGCCCGGCGATTGGATCCCTTCGTCGATCAAGTCGTGCGACACGAGGGCGTCAACTATTACCTGGTGGTGGGGCAGTCCGCCTTCGCCGGGGTTGGACCGACGCAGGGGGATTATCGTGCCGATGTGGAGATCACCTCGGGACAGACCGTGCCTCCAACCAAGCGGCAACCCATTTTCCCGAACTTCGACGGTGGCGAAGTGGAACCGGACAATCTATTGGTCAAGAACGTTCGGGCTTTTGATGCATCCGCCATTTCGGTGATCTATGCCGGTCAAGACGACATCATCATCCAGTCCATCGTCGATACCATGCGCGAGAATTTTGACCGCTTCGACGTGGAGATCATCACCGACCCGGCCGACCTGCCGGCCGACGGGCAGTACATGACCATTATGTTCGGCAGCCGCAGCGCCCGGGCCTTTGGCATTTCCGAAACCGTGGATCATTACAACAGCGTCCAGAACGATACGGCTATAATTTTCACCGAATCCTTCACGCCGTTGCAGTTTCAACCGCCCCGGCCCGACGCGGCTGAACTCGGTGTCGCCATCGGCAACATCGCAAGCCACGAAGCGGGCCACCTGCTGGGCTTGAACCATGTGGACGATACGGCTGCCCTGATGGACGCCGTCTCTCCGGCGGACACGTTTCTTGAGGATCAGAATTTTATGGATGCCCCGCTGTCGGGCGACATCCTGCCCATCGGCACCCAGGACTCGGCCCTGCTGCTTAGCGAAAGCGTGGGCCTGTTGCCGGGCGTCATCCTGCAGCGCGGAGGACCGATTGCCTGGCCGGCGACGCGTCGCTACAAGTTCATGGCTGGGGCAAGCTGGTGCGGTACGTGCAACCGCAAGCTGCTTGGCCGATAGAGGCCCGACTCATGGTTGAATCCACGTTGGATCAGAAATACGACCGCCTGCGGAATATCATTCGCTCGCTGGATCGAGTTGCGGTTGCTTTTAGCGCCGGCGTCGATTCCACGTTGGTGTTAAAGGTGGGCCTGGACGTGTTGGGGCCAGACCGTGTCACGGCTGTCACCGGAAGAAGCGACAGCCTGGCCACGGCTGAGTTTGAGTCGGCGGTCGCCTTGACGGATCGACTGGGCGCCCGGCACGTCGTGCTGGACACGGATGAATTCGATAACGCCGACTATCTGGCCAACCCGCAAAACCGCTGTTACTTCTGCAAGACCACGCTGTACGGCCACATGACCCGGTTCATCGAACGCGAAGGCATCAAGCACATCATCAACGGCATCAATGCCGACGATTACGGCGACTGGCGCCCCGGCATCGCGGCTGCCACCGAACACGCCGTGCGCTGCCCCGTGGCTGAGGCCGGGATGAACAAGTCCGACGTGCGGGCCCTGTCCAAGCGGTTGGCATTGCCCAACTTCGACAAGCCGGCCAGCCCCTGCCTATCGAGTCGGGTGCCATACGGTGAGCCGATCACGCCCGAGAAGCTGAAGCAAGTCGAATCCTGCGAAGCGTTTCTGCACGCGTTGGGCTTTGCGCAGTGCCGGGTCCGTCACCACGACAACCTGGCCCGCGTCGAGGTGCCGGCCGATCAGATCGAACGGATCTCTGCCCCCGACCTGGCCCGGCGGATCGTCGAACACTTCCGGCGGGCGGGTTATCAGTACGTCACGTTGGATTTGCAGGGCTTTCGCAGTGGGAGCATGAACGAGGTCATCGCGTTCGGCAAACCCCAGCCGGTGCATGAATCTGTAACCCGCGACAAAAAAACTTTCTGAGTTTCCGGGCCGGTAGTTTTGGCAATCGGATCGCGTGAATGGTCCTACACTCCAGCCAGGCAACGGCTGTCAGGGGGCGAGTTATGAACCGGTCACCGGATTAGTCACAACCATGCCAACTGAACAATTCACCAGCGCTGCGTTCGCAGGCGGCCATATTCTCAGACGAATTGGGTTGAATAGGGCGTGCGTTCGTGGCAAGTTTACGGGCGGCCCAACCGGCTGGCTACACCCATTGGGGAATGGAAGCATGTGACCTTCGTCGAGGAGGACGATCCCGATGTTGCCATCAGCGCCCGGTTCGCAGAGACTTGATCGACACGTGGCTTCGAGCGCCGCCAATGGAACCGGATGGCGCCGGCTGCTGCGTTGGTTCGGCCTTCGAGAGCAAACCAACTACGAGGTCATGCGCAACCTACGGTTCGACGCACCCCAGGTCAATTCCGGTCAAGGCTCCGATCCGCCGGGGACACCTGTCGATCAGGAGTAGGACTCCCTCTCTGCCTTTCACGATACCGACGCAGCCTAAGAACACCTTTCCGGTCCGTCAGCGCCGCGTCCGACGGGCCATGCCGGTCACGCCGACTTGACGGGATTGCCCGGCCAGGATAATCCGCTAGATTGACCGCGACAGTTCACCGTTGGCCCCTGGCCTTTGCGCGGACCGCCCTTTACCGATCCAGACAGGATCGGCCGCGTCTAGGCATATGAGGCAGGTTTGAATGTCGCGGCGAGGTATACGAAACGTGACAACGATAACAACATCTCAGGCCCACTCGGACCTGGTGGATCAATTCGGTGCTCGCAACTACGCCCCGCTTCCGGTGGTGATTGCCACGGGCCAGGGCGTGTGGGTGGAAGATGTCGAAGGCAAGCGCTACATGGATTTTTTGGCGGCGTACTCAGCCGTCAACTTCGGGCATTGTCATCCGGAACTGACCCGGGTGGCCACCGAGCAGCTTGGGCGGGTGACGCTGACCTCGCGGGCATTCCTGAGCGATCAGTTGGGCCCGTTCTGCGAGGCGTTGGCCCGGTTGTGCGGCATGGAAGCGGTGTTGCCCATGAACACCGGGGCCGAGGCCGTCGAGACCGCAATCAAGACCGCCCGCCGCTGGGGCTATCGGGTCAAAGGCGTCCCGGCCGACCGCGCTAAGATCATCGTCTGCGGGGGGAATTTCCATGGCCGAACCACGACGGTCATCAGCTTCAGCACCGATCCAGACTGCCGCGAGGGCTTCGGCCCGTTCACACCCGGCTTTGAAGTGGTGACCTATGGCGACATCGACGCGCTCAAGAGCGCCATCGACGCCAACACGGTGGCCTTTCTGGTCGAACCCATTCAGGGCGAAGCGGGCATCATCGTTCCGCCGGACGGGTACCTGGCGCAGGTCCGAGAGGTGTGCAGCCAGAACAATGTTCTGTTCATCGCCGATGAGATTCAATCGGGTTTGGGACGTACGGGCAAGACGTTCGCGTGCGATCACGAAAGCGTCAAGCCCGACGTTTATCTCCTGGGCAAGGCTTTGGGGGCGGGCATCGTGCCCATCTCGGCCGTGGTTTCCAGCCGTGAGATTCTGGGTGTCTTTACGCCCGGCAGTCACGGCAGCACCTTCGGCGGCAACCCTTTGGCCTGTGCCATCGCTCGAAAAGTCATCGATATCCTAAACCGCGGGGACATTCAATCCCACGCGGCCGAGTTGTCAGGCCACCTGTTCGAGCGGCTCCGAGGATTCAATTGGTCCAAGGTCACCCAGATCCGTGGGCGAGGCCTATGGGTCGGGCTGGAGCTGGACCACGACCGGGTCGGCAAAGCCAAGCCCTACTGCCAACGACTTATGCACGAAGGGCTGCTGGTCAAAGACACGCACAGCTACAGCATCCGCCTGGCCCCACCCCTGGTCGTGACCCGCGACGAACTCGACTGGGCCCTGGAGCGGTTGGACAAGGTATTGCGATAGGCGGTCCCGGGGTGGCGCGGGCCCGTTCCGATGGAGCGTCCAGCGGAATCGAATGCCCGGGCACTTTTGCCGGTGCCGCCATGCGGACCGTTATTTGAGGGAGGCGATTCAGTGGCTGTTAACATCAAAGGTCGCAACTTCATATCGATTCAGGATTTTAGTCCCGAGGAAATCTGGCAGACGCTGCACACTGCCCGGGACCTGAAGCTGGCCCACTATCGCGGTGACGATCGGGCGTACCTGGCTGGCAAGACCCTGACCATGATCTTCCAGAAGCCGTCCTTGCGAACCCGCGTCTCGTTCGAGACCGGCATGACCCGCCTGGGGGGCCATGCCATTTACCTGGCGCCTGCCGACATCAAGCTGGGCCAGCGGGAGACCACCGAGGACATCGCCCTGGTGCTGAGCCGCTACAGCGACCTGATCATGGCCCGCACTTTCGAGCACGACATCGTGGAGGAAATGGCCCGCCACGCCACCTGCCCGGTGATCAACGGCCTGTCGGATCACGAGCATCCTTGCCAGATCATGGCGGACTTGCTGACCATTTTCGAGAAGCGGCGCCGGCTGGAGGGGCTCAAGTGTGTCTACGTCGGTGACGGGAACAACGTGGCCCACTCGCTGATGCTGGGCGGGGCGATTACCGGCATGGACGTGACCGTGTGCTGCCCGGACGGCTACGACCCCAAACCCGAAGTGTTGGCCCAGTGCCACAACCTGGCTGAGTCCACCGGGGCCAAGATCCGCGTCAGTTACGACGTGACCGTGGCCGCCAAGGACGCCGACGTGCTCTACACCGACGTCTGGGCGTCCATGGGGCAGGAAGCGGAGACCGAAAAGCGAAAAGCGGACTTCAAGGGTTTCCAGATCAACGCGGGCCTGGTGCATCTGGCCAAGCGCGATGCCATCATCCTGCACTGCCTGCCGGCCCACTACGGCGACGAGATCGACTACGAAACGTCGCGGCTCCCCAACTCAGCCATCTTCGACCAGGCCGAGAACCGCATGTACGCCCAGAATGCCCTGATGGTGCTGCTGGCGGGAAAACGGTAGAAAGGCGAAAGTTGAATCGTCGAAAGTCCAACAACCTAGAACTCGAAAAACTCAACCTGCTGCGTTCAACTTCACCAGCCAAGAACGGTTCGTTCGAGTCGAGAAAACTGCTCGCCCCAGGGGGGCACTTCGGGCTGTCGGCGTGGGTCAACCTTCAAGGGGCTGGCCCCAGTGCAGCTTGGCAATCAGGTTGTGCCAGCGGGGGTGTTGGGGGT
>JBHHVM010000163.1:0-7320 GCA_046754265.1 Phycisphaerae bacterium | reverse complement strand
CGGACGTCCTCGTCTGTTACCGCTGCCGCTCGCGGCATTCCGGCGGCGATCTGACCGTCAATGCCGGCGAGGATGATTCGGAGCTGACGGTACTTTGCGGGAATCCCAAAAACAGCTTCGGTCATACCCGTGTCAACGTGGGCCTGGACCTCGTTGAGCTGATCGAGACGCTGGGTCAGGATCCGCCCGAGTTTTCGGGACAGGCTGACACTGGATTGGGAGTGGACTATGCGCTGGTCATTCAGCTCTTGCAGGAGCTTTCCGACACGCGTTCGATGAACGCTCAGTTCAAGATCGAGCAAACCACCATTAAGGAGCTTTTTGGACCGCTGGACCCGTCGGGCCGGCCCGAATCGGAGTTGGAATAATGTCATTCATTCAAGCTGCCTCGCCCGGGTGTTGCTTCAGGACTCGTTCATGCTTGCGGTTGCCGCTGACCGTTGTAGGGATCGTGTGGGCCTGCGGATTGACTGTACCGTGTTTCGCCCAAAACGTAGCCCTGGACAAATCCGTTTTCTGGGACGACGGGCTGTCCGAGATGTGTTACTACGATGCCACCGAGACCATCTATGGCAAGGCGCGTCACTATACGCGGGTCCAGATGATTAACCGCCAGTGGATGGGGCCAGAATCCGGGGTCAAGGCCGATGCGGGCCCTGGCGCGGTGGCGGTGTTCAAGTTTGTTCTGTCCGAGCAGATCCCTACGCCGAACTACAACTACCGCTATTTGTGTACGATGTTTCTCAGACGGGCGGACCTGAGCCCGTTCAAGTTGACGGCCACCTGCCAGGAGTGGTGCGGAACGACGTTCAAGCACTTGCGCTGGCGCGATCAAGCGCTGACCATGCAGAGCTTTTCGTACTTTGGAGGCGAAGCCGACAAGTCCTGGCAGCGACCGGTCGATTCGGTTCCCTTTGAGGCCGTGTTTGTGCTGGCCCGGGAAGCGGCTGCTTCTCAAAAGGCGATGCAGGTCAACCTGTTGCCCCCCATGCGGGCCCAGCACGAGGTGGTGCCTGATGCCGCCCCGGCGACGCTGACGCCGGCGACGACCACCACGTTGGCCCAGGTCCCGTTTGGCACCGTCCAGGTCAGGCGAGTCACACTGGCGGGCGGAGGGGGCGGCGGCGGCTGGTTCGACGTAGAAGCGGAGCAGCCCCACCGGCTGATCGCCTTCGACGCCGGCGGCATCAGTGCCAAACTGCGGGCCACCGAACGCCGGGCGTATTGGGACCGGAAGTGGAAAAGTATTTTCTACAAACCGAACCAAGCCCCCTGAGCGGGTTGCAGGACGCCCGTGGCTTGCGCTTAGGGCTCAGGTTGACAATGGAGACCTACGTACAAGCCTCCCGGATGATTTCACCCGGGAGGCTTGGTGCTATTGATCTTGAATGACGACGGCTTAGCCCTTGATGGGCTTGCCTTCTTTGAAGCTGACGTTGCAGTGTTCGCACTTGCCGTCTTTGACCATGGCGACGGCGCAGGCTTCGCACTTGGCGCCGGCGGCTTTGACCAGGGTCTTATGAGCGGCCAAGGCAGCCTTGTAGTTGTCCTGGCCGCCATAGAAGCGATGGGCGACGATGCCGCCCTTGCAGCCCTTGCAGAAGCCGTTGCTGGCGAAGGCTTCTTTGCATCCCTTGCACTTGCCGGCCTTTTCGGCCGTGACGGGCTTGCCCTTAGCCAGGGCATAGGCGACCGGCGAGGCATAGGCTTTGCCGTTGACAAAGGACTTTCCGCAGCAAGAGCCGTTTGACTTGGCGGCCGATTTACAGCCGGGGCATTGAGTCTTGGACGTCTCGACGGACTTGCCCGTCAGGGCCTCGAAGAGCTTTTGCGAGGCTACCTTGACGCCAAAGGCCAAGCCCTTGCCGCAGCAGAAGCCGTCGCCATTCTTGGCGACCTTGTCACACCCCGGGCAACCGGCCATGGCCGGCGAAGCCACGGCGGCCACGCTGACCACACAGGCTACGACCAACAGTTTACGAAGCATCATTGAGTCCTCCACGATAAAAGTATCCGTACAGCGTGCTCTGGGTCCGGCTGCACGGTACAGCCGGTCTCTTTCAGTCAGCACTGGCATGTGGAGCGGCTTAGACCGCTCCGTTGTGTGGATCCCGAATCCGGCCGACTCGGGGTCTGCTTGGCCCGCCTGGTGAATCGCGTCTACAACGGGAACACGGTATGGGCCGGACATATTCCCGTCAATCCTTGACGACGCCAAGATTACGGTTGGGATACGGTTCCCGGACAATTTCCTACGATTGCAGCTCGGGCAGATCGCGGAATTGTTCCAGGGCTTGGGGGTTGGCCAGGGCATCGGCGTTCTTGACCGGCCGATTGTGTATTACATTCCGGACAGCCAATTCCACGATTTTGCCGCTGATGGTGCGGGGAATTTCGGCTACCTGGACCACTCTGGCGGGCACGTGCCGGGGGGTGGTTTCGGTCCGAATGGTCCGTTTGATCCGGTCGGTCAGGGCTTCGTCCAGCATGGCCCCATCAGTGAGCCGCACGAATAGGATGACCCGCACGTCCTGGTCCCATTCCTGCCCCACCACCAGGGCTTCGACCACTTCCGGCAAGGCTTCGGCCACCCGGTAAATCTCGGCGGTCCCGATCCGCACACCGCCGGGGTTCAGCACCGCGTCGGATCGGCCGTAGATGATCATGCCGTCTTCGGCCGTCAGCTCGACGAAGTCACCGTGGCACCAGACGTTGGGATACACGTCGAAGTAGGCGTCGTGGTACTTTTGCCCCGCTGGGTCGTTCCAGAAGCGGATAGGCATGGAAGGAAACGGGGCGGTGCAGACCAGCTCGCCCTTTTGGCCGCGGACTGAATGGCCCTTCTCGTCGAACGCGTCCACCTTCATGCCCAGGCCCCGGCATTGAAGCTGTCCGCGATAGACCGGCCTGATCGGGCAGCCTAGGGCGAAACAGGAGATGATGTCCGTGCCGCCGGAAATCGAGGCTAGCAGGAGGTCGGTCTTGATTTGACCGTAGACGAAGTCGAATTGCTCCGGGGCCAGGGGAGATCCGGTGGACAGTATGGCCCGCAAGGCGGATAGATCGTGCGTCTCGGCCGGTTTCAGTTCCGCTTTTTCAACCGCAGCCAGGTATTTGGCGCTGGTGCCAAAGACGGTCATACGCTCCTGCTCGGCGAAATCGAAGAGCACGTTGCCGTGGGGATGAAAGGGCGACCCGTCGTACAGAAGCACCGTCGATCCCACGGCCAAGCTGCTGACCAGCCAGTTCCACATCATCCAGCCGCAGGTCGTAAAATAGAAGATCCGGTCCTGCCGCTTCAGGTCGGTGTGCAGCACCAGCTCTTTGAGGTGCTGGATCAGCGTGCCGCCCGCGCCGTGGACGATGCACTTGGGCATGCCGGTGGTGCCCGAGGAATACATGATGTAGAGCGGGTGGTCGAAGGGCAGTTGCTCGAAGGTGAGGTCGGTGGCGGTAGGGTGTTGGAAGTCGCCGAGCAGGACGGCTTTTTCCAAGCCGGTCAAGTCGGGCTGGTCGGCGACATAGGGCACGACGATGACTTTTTGGATGCTACCGATTCGGTCCACAATGGCCCGGACCCGTTCCAGTGAATCGATGATCTTGCCGTTGTAGAAATACCCGTCGGCCGTGAAGAGCACCGTCGGCTCGATTTGCCCGAAGCGGTCCATGACCCCGTTGAGGCCGAAGTCGGGCGAGCAGGAAGACCAGACGGCCCCGATGCTGGTGGCGGCCAGCATAGCGACGACCGTTTCGGGCAGGTTGGGCATAAAGGCAGCCACCCGGTCGCCGGTTGTGACGCCCATCGCCCGCAACGCCGAAGCAGTGGCGGCGACCTGCCGGTATAGTTGGGCGTAGGTCAGCGACCGCTTGGTACCGTTTTCGCCCCGAAAGATCAGCGCCGCCCGATCGTCCCGGAAGCGCAACAGATTCTCCGCGAAGTTCAACCGGGCCCCTCCGAACCACTTGGCCCCGGGCATCTGGTCGCCGTTGCGTAGGACCCAGTCCCACGGCTTCGATGCCACGATTCCGCCGAACCGCCACATGGCCGGCCAAAACCTATCCGGCTGCTCCACCGACCAGGCGTAAAGACCGTCATAGTCGTGCAGACTCAGGTTGCATTCGTTGTTGACTGACCGGATGAATGCGGTGAGATTCGTTTGTTCGGCACGCTCCGGCGAGAGTGCCCAAAGACGTTCTGACATGGAACACGCTGGTTGGCTAGGAGAATCACGTGGGCCGGGTCGGCGGACCCGACAAAAACACGGACCACAGCCTACTCAAATGCGGCTATTTGGCAAACCGCGCACCATAGACCGGCGGCAGGTTATTGGATAAGCACCGCCAGGTGTCGCCCTGATCCTCGCTGAGCCAGACCGAGCCGGTGGTGGAGCCGAAGACCAGTCGGTTGCCGGTTTCGTCGATGTCCAGGGCGTGACGGAAGACCAGGTCGTAGGCGTGGCCGGCCGGCAGACCTTGGGTCAGGACGTCAAAGCTCCGTCCGCCGTCGCGGGTTCGGGTGACGAGCACCTTGCCGTCGGCCGGAATGCGGTGCTCGTCGCTGATGGCGGGGATGAACCAGGCGGTTTCACCGTCGGCGGGGTGAACCACGACCGCAAAACCAAAGGTCGATGGGCCGGCCTCTTTGATCTCCTGCCAGGAGTCGCAGCCGTCCACGGTCCGGAAGATGCCGTTGTGGTGCTGGGCCCATAATTTGTCGGGCTGGGTCCGGCACTGGACTACGCGGTGGGGGTCTTGAATAGTGGTCTTGTGCTTCTGATCGGGGGGCATGTAGGCTGCCCACATGCCGTCGGCTTTGCATTCCCAGGTTTCTCCTCCGTCGGTGGTAATCCACACGCCGCCGCAAGAGACGCCCAGTGTCACCCGGTTCGAGTCGCGTGGATCGACGCAGATGGAGTGAATCCCCGGCCAATCGGCCCCGCCGCCGAACCAATCCCGCCGTCCCGGGTGGTCCCACAGGGAGCGGACCAGTTCCCAGGATTGCCCGGCGTCGGTCGATTTGAAGAGGCCGCCGGGAATCGTTCCGCACCACAGCAGCCCCGGCTGGTCGGGTCCGCCGCCCTCGAGCGACCAGACATCCATCACCGTGTCGGGGACCGGCTTGCCCCACATGTCCAGTACCGGCTCGGCGCCATCGGGAGTTTTGGGCAGGGCTGGGGCTGCGATCTCCGACCAGGACACGCCATCGTCGGTCGATTTGTGGAGCTTGATGCCGAAATGTCCGTGCCCCAGCGCGGCATAAAGTGAGCCGTCGCGCGGGTCGGGCAGCATCATCCCCACGTAGTCGCCCTCGAAAGCGGCCCGAGTGATCTCCCATCCACAAGCCCCGTTCCCGGTGCGTTGAACTGTGAATAAACCCTTGCGAGTCGCCAGGAAGATTCGATCGCTCATCCCGATGCCCCTTGAGCTTGTGATTTGTCGATCATCACTCGAATTCAGCCGCCGGACAGGGCCTGCATCACGTAGATTTCACCGTCGGCGGGCACAGCGTCGCTCAATGATTCTCGGTCGCCAATCTGTCGCCCGTCGACGAAGACGGCCATGTGCTTGCGCAAACGGCCCTGATCGTCCAGCACGTATCCGCGGGCCCGCGGGTTGCCGGCGAACACCGCTTCGAGCACCTCAGCGACATTGTGGCCGGCGATTTCGCACGGCGGACATGCCACGTGACGCTGAATGTTGTCGGTAAAGACGACGCGCGGCATAGCTGGGTTTCCGAAGTTGGCCCACTTCGAACCGGCGAGCATAGGATCGGAGGTAGTTCCGGTCAAGGCACTCCCTGCAACGGCGCTTCAACCACCAACAGCGGGCTCTGCCTCTTGTTTCGTGACCGGTGGAACCGCACGAACGGCAACCCGCCACCAAGCGTGCCAATGCCCTACGCCATTGACTTGTAGTACTCGATGGCCCGTTCCAGGCCTTGATCGAAGGTGACTTGGGGCTCGAAACCCAGCAGTTTTCGGGCCCGGGTGATGTCGGCGCAGGAGTGCTTGACGTCACCGGGCCGCGAGTCCACGTGATGGGGCTGAATGTCTTTGCCCAGTAGCTGATTGATTTTGGCAATGACCTGGTTGACGGTGATCTGGCCGCCGCAGGCTAGATTGACCGTTTGCCCCTCGGCTTTGGCGAGTTTGGCCGCCAGTATGTTGCCGTGGACCACGTTGTCGACGTAGGTGAAATCGCGGGTCTGCTCGCCGTCGCCGTAGACGGTAGGGGGGGTGTTGCCCAATATCGCGGCCACAAAGGCGGGAATGGCGGCTGCGTATTGACTTTTGGGGTCCTGCCGCGGGCCAAAGACGTTGAAGTAGCGCAGGGCAATCGTCTCCAGTCCGTAACAGGCATAGAACGCTCGGCAGTAATGCTCGCCGGCCAGTTTCTGGACCGCATAGGGGCTCAAGGGGCACGGTGGAATGCTTTCGTGCTTAGGTGACACGTCGGTGTCACCGTAGGCACTGCTACTGGCTGCATAGACTACGCGCTTGCATTTTTGGATGACCGCCGCGTGCAGCAGGTGGAAGGTTCCGGTCACGTTGGCATCGTGGCTGTCCAGGGGCCGATCGACCGATCTGGGCACCGAGGGAATGGCGGCTTCATGAAAAACGATCTCGATGTCCATGCAGGCCCGCAGAACCTCTTCGGGATAACGCAAGTCGCCCTCGAACAAGTCGATTTTGGAGGCGACCTCTTCGAGGTTTTCCCGCTTACCGCTGGAAAAGTCGTCGAAGACCCGCACTGCGTGCCCCTGGTTCAAAAGGGCCCGAACCAAGTGCGACCCGATAAAACCGGCCCCGCCGGTGACCAAGCAATTCGCCATACGCTTTGCTTCCTTACACTGCAGCCAACAAAACCTGTCAGTCACTCGCCGGGACGAACCGTTTGGCACCGGTGTCCGAGCGGACCGCGAGAGACGGGCCTACCCTAACCGCACGTCTTGGCCCACGTCAATAAAACGTCCGAACTGGCCAAGGGGTTCGGATGACGGTAAAAGGACGTCTTAGGAGTGACCCGACCGAGGCTACCATGATCGTCCATCCCGACACTCGCCCCCAACTGCGACCGGTCGAAGCTGTCCCGGTGCCGGCTGAGGACGCGGTGGCGGTTCGCGACCCATCGGGCCTGTCACCGGTGGCCATCACCGTTTCGGGACCGGCTCTCTTTCTTCTGAGCCTCTTTGATGGCCACAACACCCTGACCGATATCCAACGCCGGTTTGAGGAGCAGTTTGGCCATCCGGTCGGGTTTGAGACTTTGGCCGAGATGGTCACCCGGCTGGATGAAGCCCTGTTGCTGGAGGGGGCCACC
>JBHHVM010000162.1:0-7428 GCA_046754265.1 Phycisphaerae bacterium | reverse complement strand
CGCTGGCGCGAGCGGGCCGATCGTGTCGAGGCCGACACGCCGTTGAACTTCGTCACCACGGCGGACATCACCGGTGGAAGCAGCGGCAGCCCAGCCTTCGACTCAGCCGGGCACCTGGTGGGGATCGTTTTTGACACCAACATCCACGGCCTGCTGTGGGACTATCGCTACGACGACGCCCTGGGCCGATCCATTTGCGTCGATGGGCGGGCGGTGACCGAAGCGCTCCGCAAGGTTTACGACGCCCAGGCACTGGCCGACGAACTGCTGGGGGGCCGCAACTAGGCGCCGGACGCGCCGGTTGGTTGCAAACGCCATTTGGCCGTGCCAAACTGACGTCCGTCCGGAAGCGGCCAGCCCTTGCCGGCGTAGGGGACCCAAACATGCAAGACCGAGGCCACCTGCTGACCGAACGACGCAACCGGCGTTCCGAACAGCTTGACACCCTGTCGGTGGCCGAGGCATTCGACGTGATGAACGCCGAAGACGCTTCCATCGCATCGGCCGTTGCCCGGGCCCGCCGCGACATCTGCGCCGCCGTCGAATTGGTGGTGGCTGCGTTCAAGTCCGGCGGGCGTTTGATCTACGTCGGGGCGGGCACCAGCGGTCGGCTCGGCGTTCTGGACGCCTCGGAATGCCCGCCAACGTTCCTTAGCGATCCGACCATGGTCCAGGGTATCATCGCCGGCGGAGATGACGCCTTGCGCCGCAGCATCGAAGGGGCTGAGGATGTCCCCGAAGACGGGGCTGCGGCAATGGACGCCCGAGAGGTTGGGCCTGACGATGTGGTCTTCGGCATCGCCACCGGGGGGACCACGCCGTACGTCCACGGAGCGCTGGATCGGGCCCGGCAGCTCGGGGCCAAGACGGTCTTTTTCGGCTGCGTGGACCGGGACCAGGTCGGCGATACCGCCGACGTCTCCATTCGAGTGCTGGTCGGCCCGGAAGTGGTTACCGGCAGCACACGGCTCAAGGCGGGGACCGCCACCAAGATGGTCCTCAACCAGGTCAGTACGCTGGCCATGGTGCAAACCGGCAAAGTGTTCGGCAACTTGATGGTGGACGTCAACACCCAGGCCAACGCCAAGTTGGTGGAACGAGGCCGGCGCATCATCGAGACGGTCACCGGTCTGGAACGTGAGCAGGCCGGCCAACTCCTGGACCGCGCCGCAGGGCGGGTCAAGATCGCGTTGGTCATGCACGCCAGGAAGGTGACCGCCAGCCAGGCGGATCGACTGCTCGCGGAACACGTTGGCCACCTGGGTCGCATCCTGGATGACGCGCTGTGACGCCCGCCTTCCTGGCCAGCGCCGCCGGGGGTTTGGGGTGGGTCGACTGGGGCGTGGTCCTGGCCTACTTCGTCGTCACCACGCTGATCGGCGGCGCTTTGGCGGGCAAACAAGCCACGCTACGCGATTTTTTTCTCGGCGGGCGGCGCTTGCCCTGGTACGCGGTCAGCGGCTCGATCATCGCCACCGAAATCAGCGCTCTGACTTTCATCAGCGTGCCGTTCATTGTCTTTGCCCCCGGAGGAAACTTTACTTACCTGCAATTGGGCGTCTTCGGATCGGTGTTCGCCCGCATCATCGTCGGGTACGTGGTCATCCCCGCCTACTATCAGCGTGAGATCTACAGCCCCTATGACTACATGGGGCATCAACTGGGCCCGGCCGTTCGTTCGACGGCGACGGTGTTGTTCACCCTGGGGGGCATGTTGGCCCAATCGGCCCGGGTCTATCTGACCGCGGTGGTGTTGCGGGTCATTCTGCACGACGAACTGGGGTCACTGGCCCGGGCGACCGGTGTGTCCGAACTGATTTGGGCGGTGCTGGCCATCGGTGCGGTCTCGATCGTTTGGACGCTGATGGGCGGCATCACCACCGTCATTTGGACCGACGTGATTTTGTTCCTGGTATTCTTGACCGGGGCTGGCGTTGCTCTGGCAGTTGTCGCCAACCACCTGGATGGGGGCCTGGCTGAGATGGTCCGCGTCGGTTCCGAAGCGGGTAAGTTTCAGTTCTTCGACTTCAACGCCCATCCGACCCAGGCCTACACCATCTGGACGGCCGTCATCGCCAGCACCTGGGTCGGGCTGGGGGCCTATGGGACCGATCAACTGCTGGCCCAGCGCATATTCTGCTGCAAGAACGAGTCACAAGCCCGTTGGGCCATCATCGCCAGCTCAAGTAGCCAGTTGGTGACCTTCACCGTCATGATGGTCGGCGTGGGGTTGTTTGCGTACTATCAGAAACACCCCTTGGCCGGCGATGCCTTGGTCATGTACGAAGAAAAGGGCGACAGCATCTTCCCCATCTTCATCATGCAGGTCATCCCCACGGGGCTCAAAGGGTTAATCATCGCCGGCGTGTTCGCAGCGGCCATCAGCAGTCTCGATTCGATCATGGCGGCCCTGAGTCAGACGGTCCTGTCCGCGTTTTACCTGCCCAGGCGAGCCAGGTTTTTACAGCGGCATCACAATCACCAGGTGGATGAGCCACAGGAAGAGAAGCGCAACGTACGGGTTTCTCGCGGCTTGGTGGTGTTCTGGGGCGTGGTCCTGTGCGGCATGGCCATCCTGGCTGAGGCTGCTTCGGAGTACTATCCCTCCATTCTCGATCTGGGGCTGGCTATGTCGGGGTACGCCCTGGGCGGGCTGTTCGCCGGATTTGCCCTGGCGTTCCTGCCGTTGAAGATCGATGGGGCGGGCTATGTGTTTTCGGCGCCGCTTTCGGTCCTGGTGGTCTTTGCCGCCGTCTGGCATCAACCGTGGGCACATGGCGTTTGTTGGGCGGGCGGCGGAGTTTTGATGACAGCCTGGGTCTGGACGCGCTTTAGCCCGGGCGCCGTGAACGCGACCCCGAGAGGTCGAATCTGGAAAACCCTGCTCCTGCTTTTCGGCGTGTCGGGCATGATCTGGCTTAGCTATTTCGGATACTGGACGCTGCCAGGCCCCGACGGCGACACCCTGGCCAAGAGCATCGCTTGGCCCTGGTACGCGCCCCTGGGCAGCACGGTGGCCTTTGTATGGGGGTATCTCCTGGCAGGCCCTGTGGCACCCAGGACGCATTGCGTCCTGCTAACCGGTGAATGACCGCCAGACCATGTAGCACGCTGCGCACAGATGTCAGAGACGTTTCTTCACGTCTTTAGCCTTGTTGCCTCGTTGCCTTGTTGCCTTCCCCCTACTTGTTCGCCTTAGCGACGCGGTTTCTTAGTTGGGCATTGATGAAGTCTTGGATTTCGCCGTCCAGGACGCCTTGGGTGTTGGAGGTGGTGTGGCCGGTGCGGGCGTCCTTGACGCGTTGTTCGGGGTACAGGAAATAGCTGCGGATGGAGTTGCCCCAACTGATCTGACCCTTTTCGCCCCAAACCGAAGCCAGGGCGGCGTCGCGCTTGCCTTGCTCCATCTGATAGAGGCGGGCCGTCAACATCTTGCGGGCGCTGGAGCGGTTCTTGTGCTGCGAGCGATCGTTCTGGCACTGCACCACGGTGTTGGTGACCAGATGTGTCAGACGAACGGCTGAGGAGGTCTTGTTGACGTGTTGCCCCCCAGCCCCGCTGGCCCGGTAGGTGTCTTCGCGGACGTCGCGGTCCCAGTCGATGTCGATTTCGATGTCGTCCACCTCGGGTTGGACGTGGACGGCTGCGAAGCTGGTCTCGCGTTTGCCCTGGGCGCTGAAGGGGCTGATGCGCACCAGGCGGTGGACGCCCATCTCGCAGGAAAGATAACCGTAAGCGTAGGGCCCTCGAACCACGAAGTTGGCGGATTGGATGCCGGCTTCTTCGCCTTCTTTCAGGGCCAGTTGCTCGACCTCGAAGCGGTTTCGCTCGAAATAGCGCAGGTACATGCGCATGAGCATGCTGGCCCAGTCCTGGGCATCGGCCCCACCGGTGCCCGCCTGGATGTTGAAGTAGCAGTCCCGCCCGTCGTCCGGGCCCGACAAGAGGGTCAGTAGCTCCACGCGGTCGGTCTCAGCCGAAAGCAGTTCCAACTGCTCTTGCATTTCCGCCTGCACTTCGGCGTCGTCTGGGTGCTCCTGGAGTAATTCGAGCAGGGCCCAGCCATCGCCATCGGCGCCCAGCAGGCGCTCGACGGGGTCGATGAGGGCCTTGACCTTTTTCAGCTCCGCGACCGTCTGGCGGGCGGTCTCAGGGTTGTCCCAGAACCCCGGGGCAGCCATGGCCCGGTCAAGTTCCTGGCGTTGAGCAATTCGGGCCGGCAGGTCAAAGAGAGTCCCGAACGGCGACAATCCGGGCGGATAGTTCTTTGAGAGTTGATTTGGCGTCTTCGTAGCTCATCGTGTAGTTCCGCGGGGTTCCTGGTCTAGTTCCGCTCCCTCACAGTCGCGGTTCTGATAAGGCGCCGGCGTCGCGCGCTATGGCGCCCGCCGGACCTGCTCCATGATAACATCCGGGACCGGCCTGGACACCTCTCCGCCCAGGACCGTGTTCTCCACCCGATCCGTCGCGGCGATGGCATCGACCACCGGGATACTTTCCGCAGCCACCCTGCCAAAGACGGTGAAGTTTTGTCCATCCAGAAAACCGTTGTCCTGCAAGTTGACAAAGAATTCCGTGGTGGCCGAGTTGGCGTCGCCGCCGGCCAAGGCCATGGAGATGGAATACAGTTCGCTGTTGGTCAGATCGTTGGGGGCTTCGGAGGGCACCGGGTCGCGCAGGCCTTGCGTCTGGCGCTCCAATTCACCGTCTACGACTCGGAACCCGCCGCCTTGCACGACGAACGGAACACATTCACCCGTATCGGCGTTGTCAATGCACGAATTCCGGTGAAAGACCAAACCATCGTAGTAGCCCGAATCGACATAATGGAGCAGATTGGCCACGGTCTGCGGGGCGGCCTGGCCATCCAGTTCCAGGGTGACGGTGCCAAAATCAGTCACTTGGATGTCCACCCGTGGGTTCAGATCGGGCACACCGGTCAGGAACACCGTTGCGCTACCCGAGCGAAGGATGTCGTTGATGGTTGCGCTGGCGCTGACGTTCAGCTCGGCGGTCTCGAGGCTGTTGATGACGATTTGAGGATTGGCGCTGGTCGGGTCGTCCAGGGTCACGTCACCCGAAACGATCTCCCACTGGAAATCCAACTCGTCTGGCCTGAACAGTTGGGTGGTCGCCGGGATTGAGGCGGGCTCACCCACCACGGCCAGGTTGTTGGCCGGGACGGATAGCCCGACGTCGGTATTGGGGAAAACGACGAGCACGAAATCGTCGACGGCTTGCAGATCGCCCAGCGACGGAACGCGGGCTGTGACCTGGACGACAACGATGCCTTCGCTCGTCGGCGTGAAGATGGGCTCCGGCACATTGGGGCTGGCGAACGTGCCCTCGCCTTGGATGACCTCCCATTGCGACAAAATGCCGTCCGGCGGCGGGTTGCCGAAAGTGGATCGAAAATCAAACACCGTTCCGGCAATGCCCTGCGACTGACCGCTGATGATGATTCGGAACGTACCTTCCGGCTCAACGTTGATGTCCAACTCGTCGGTGAAATCGCGATTCAATTCCGGGACGGTCATGGTGACCCGCACGGTGACGTTGCCCTCGCTGTTGGCCGTGATGTTGGTTTCCCGCTCGGTCGGCGATTCGATGGTGGCATCACCGGCAAGAACTTCCCACTGATAGGTGGCGGCCAGGCTTCCGGGCGGAAGTGAGGCCGACATCTGCCCAGCCAATGCAACGGGCAGGTTCAATGGGGCGTTGATGCGGGTCAGAATGGTATCGGGGTCCACCGTGGGATCAGTGGTGTCGTCCGGTGGCCCGTCGGTGGAGGTGTCGTCGGGTCCGTCGGTGGAGGTGTCGTCGGGTCCGTCGGTGGAGGTGTCGTCGGGCCCGTCAGTGCTGGTGTCGCCGGTTCCATCGGTGCCGCCATCGGTGGCCATGTCGTCGGGGTTGTCTTCCTGGCTCGGTTCGACAACGGTGATGACGACAAAGTCCTGCCCGAATCGTCCATCCTCCGTAGCAGCCAGCACGCGGAACTTATAATCGCCCAGCGTATCAAAAGGGCCAGCCTCGGTCTCGGCGCGGGTGGCGTCGGCCAGGGGCACATCGGACGCGGGGCCTGTCTGCTGCTCCCAGCGAAAGGCGAACCCTTCGGTTTGTTCGCCGACTTTGGCGGAGAGGGTCGCATTTTGCCCCATTTCGACGGTTTGATCCGTCCCGGCTGAGACGTCCAGGTGGGCTGAGCCCGAAAGCACCGGGGCCAAAATGCACCCGCCGATCAGTACCGGCAAGACCAGGAACAAATGCCATCCGGAAAGCCTTGGCGGCATGGGCGTTTTCCTTGTATAGGGTTCAATCATGGATCGACCGGTCAACGCAGCCCCGGTCCCACGAGGATGCTCTGATTATCGGCCGGGCCGTTTAACGGGTGTAACCGGACACCCCACAACTTGTCGCCGGCAAGACCGCGGCGACCGGTGCATCATAGGCCCGGAAGGACTTTCCAGACAAGGGGTTATGGGTTATGCCGCCGGCAAAACGGCGCAACGCACCGCGCAGGGCCGATCAGCACGCAGTCTACCATAGTCCGCTGGTGGACCGATATGCCTCGGAACGCATGTCTGAGCAGTTCGGGGCCCGCCGCCGGATTCGTTTGTGGCGGCAACTCTGGATTGCCTTGGCCCAGGGCCAACGCCGCTGTGGCCTGAAGATTTCCGCCCGTCAGGTCCGGCAACTCGAAAAAGTGGCTGACCGAATCGATTTCGGGGCGGCTGCCCGGTACGAGAAGACGTTTCGCCATGATGTGATGGCCCACCTGCACGCCTTCGGCGATATGGCCCCCCAGGCCCGGGGCATCCTGCACCTCGGGGCGACCAGCGCCTTTGTCGTGGATAACGCCGACCTGATTATCATGAGGGACGCCCTGGGCCTGGTGCGCGACGCCCTGGCAGGCTGTATTGACCTCTTGGGCCGGTTCGCCAAGAAATATCGGGCGTTGCCTACGCTGGGTTTTACGCACTATCAGCCCGCCCAACTGACCACCGTCGGCAAAAGGGCTGCCCTGTGGTGCTACGACCTGGTCCGTGACCTGGTGGAAATCGAGACGCGCCTCGCCCGGCTGCGCTTCCGGGGCCTAAAAGGCACCACCGGCACCCAGGCCAGCTTCCTGGCATTGCTCGACGGCGACGAGAGCAAGATCGATCGCTTGGAGGCGTTCATCGCCCGTCGGTTTGACTTTCGGAGTGTCGAACCGATCACCGGTCAAACAGCCTCGCGAAAAATGGACGCCCAGGTGGCCGCTGCCTTGGCGGGGGTGGCCCAAAGCGTTCACAAGCTGGCCAACGACATTCGCCTCCTGTCCAATCTTCGAGAGTTGGAGGAACCCTTTGAGGCCGGCCAGGTAGGTTCCAGCGCCATGGCCTACAAGCGCAACCCCATGCGCTGCGAAAGGGCCACCGGGCTGGCCCG
>JBHHVM010000161.1:0-7449 GCA_046754265.1 Phycisphaerae bacterium | reverse complement strand
CTAGGTCCGCTTTCGCTCGCCGCTACTTACGGAGTCTCGGTTGATTTCCTTTCCTCCAGGTACTGAGATGTTTCAGTTCCCTGGGTTGGCCCCGACGGGCTATGCATTCACCCGCCGGCGACGCCATCTGGTTGCCCAGTGACGCCCGGTTTCCCGATTCGGAGATCCCCGGATCAAGGTGTGTTTGACCACTCCCCGGGGCATATCGCAGCCTACCACGTCCTTCATCGCCTCTCGACGCCGAGGCATCCACCGTGCACTCTTAATAGCTTGACCACATTAATGAGTGGCCGACCCGCTCGGAAGAATCCAAACGCGTCGGGGTCAAGCCGCTCTACAACACTCGAGGTTCACCATTACAGTCAATCGAAACCAGGCCCGTGTGACAGGGCGTGACAGTTTCCTGTCGGGCGCCTCATCACCCGGATTGCTTCGGTCGGTGCAACATTAAACCTGTGGCAAAATGTCTCCACATCCCTTGCCGAAATCCATCGAGGCCCCGCGCGGGGATCCGAAAACCCCCACCCGGTTCGACCGGATTTCGACAGGTGCATCCGCTTATTCGATTGCCAAAGAGCAGCGTCCGAGCGGGCCGACCTGGGTGCTGCGTCGTGCCCGACTCGGAGCCTAGCAAGCATACTCACCCCGCAGCCGGCGTCAACGGGTTTCTTTGAAAAAAGTTGTTTTCCAGGGCAATGGGAGCGGCCAGGAATGGCCGTCCCCACCCGGATGGAGCCGATCGGACTCGAACCGACGACCTACTGGTTGCAAACCAGTCGCTCTCCCAACTGAGCTACGGCCCCAGAGAAGGGATTCAACGCGTTCTCGGGCAAAGGTCAGCCCCGGCAATCGACGGAATGCGCCGGGGCGGTTGGCCTCGAATTCGTCTGTGGCTGAGACACGCTCAGCAGGACTTGTCAGGCCCTCACCCGCCGCCCATGGCGCCGCGGACAGCCAAGACCACAACCAAGGCCATCAGCAGGTATCCAAAGTAGTGCATTTGACCATCCGTTTCGCACTGGGCCCACCAGGACTTGAACCTGGGACCTCATCGTTATCAGCGATGCGCTCTACCAACTGAGCTATGAGCCCCCAACCCTCCTGCCGCGGGGCGCCTCGGCTCGGCCACGGCGTCCCCCTTACAGGCGGCTGACACACGATAGCGTACCGGTGAGCGACTCAATGTCAATTGGCCTCTTGCAACGTCGGCAGAGACGCTACGCCATCTCCAGGGGCGTTTTGCCCCCAAAGGAAAACCACGACCACGAGCGTCCAATTCCACTTTTGGCGAGCCGTCACGAAGTTGGAGAAGCTTTGCCTGGAGCCGAGCGACCAGGCTGACGGACCCGCTGCCCCCCGCCAGCCGCAAGTGGCCTTCGCAAATGACCCATCAACGACGATGGCCTCCGGGGACATATTCTCGGGCGACTCCCCCCCTGGATCGGGATCATCGAGCGGTGGCGTGATAAAATAGGCAAAAACGGTAGAGTAGGATGAATGATTTTGCCGAAACATAGAATCAGCCCCTGCGAGCGTTCCGGGTAGGGCAAACGATTGTAACCCTTTTAGTTTCAACATGTTGCGAAGCCAATGCTCGTTTGCGGAATCTCATGGAGGGCCGAATGAACGCGCCGCCTGTCGGATTAACCGGCACATTTTGCCTATTGTGTTGTTTCGCCGTCACGCCCCAAATGGTCATGCATGCATGGAGTCGTGCGGCCTAGTGTATGGGTTCGGAATCCAATCTTCGGAATTCTAACGAGGGAGCCAACAGGATATGAAGCTCGAAAAGCTTTCTGTGGAGAAGCTGTGGGAGAGATACCTGAAGAACCGCAAGGATCAATTCCGTAATGAGCTGGTCGTTCGTTACAGCCACCTGGTTCAGGCGCATGCAGCCCGGCTGTCCCGGAAGCTGCCGGCCCAGGTGTCCTACGACGAGATATGCAGCGCGGCCTTCGACGGTCTGATCGAGGCCGTCGAGGCCTACGACCCGGAGAAGAAGGCCAAGTTCGAGACTTTTTGCCAACAACGGATCAGCGGCGCGGTCATGGACTGGCTACGTAGCCTGGACCCCCAGAGCCGGACCGTGCGGACCTTTGAAAAGAAGCGCCTGTCGGTCAGGGAAATGTTGGACGGCGAAACCGGACGCGACCCGACCGACGAGGAAATCGCTGGCCGAATGGGCATCACGGTGGCCCGGTACGATCACCTGTGCCGGTTGTCACAGCTTGGCAAGGAGGTCCATTTCAGCGCCATGGAGCCGACCGCGGAGGAGGGAGCCCATGGACCTTCGCGCGTGTGGGACGTTGGAGATGACCGGCGTAACGACCCAGCCCTCAGCGTTTCCCGCGGCATGTTGGCCGACCACCTGACCAAGGGGCTGTCCCGCGAAGAGCGGCTGGTCCTGGTGCTTTATTACTATGAAGAACTGACCATGGCTGAGATCGGGCAGGTGCTGAATCTTTCTGAGTCGCGGGTCAGCCAGATCCACAAAGAAATCCTGCAACGGTTGCGACAGCGGTTCGGCCCGGCGCTTTGCGAAGAGCTCGTGGCATAGAACCGATTTCGACACGACTTGTCGTGATGGATCGTAGCCGGGGTGGACTTTAACGCCGTCGAAAACGCCCGTACCATGGCTGGTCATGGTACGCAATATCAAGCTGGTCGTCGCCTACGACGGCACGGATTTCCACGGCTGGCAGAGTCAGCCGGGCCTGCGCACGGTGCAGGATTTGCTCGAGCAGGCCATCCGCAGTGTGGCCCGTCACCAGGTGCGAATCATCGGCAGCGGGCGGACCGACGCGGGCGTTCATGCCCGTGGTCAAGTGGCCAATTTCGTAACCACCTGCACCATTCCCGCCGGCAATTTTCGTCGGGCCATCGGCTCGCGCATTCCCAAGGACATGTCCCTGCGAGAGTTGGCTGACGTGCATCCGGGCTTTGACGCCCGGCGGTCGTCGCTGAGCAAGCTGTATTGCTACCGGGTCCATGCCGCCCAGGGCAGGCCGGTGGATGCGCTGACCCAGCGGCAAACCTATCACTTCTGGCACCCGCTGGATATCAAACGTATGCGTGCCGCAGCCCGGCATTTCGTGGGCACACAGGATTTTCAAGGATTTGCTTCCAAAGGCGGCGTACGGGCCAGCTACGTCCGGCAGGTAATGCGTTGTGAGGTCGAACGGTATTACGATGAGATTCGTATCAGCGTGGAGGGTAGCGGGTTTCTGTACAACCAGGTTCGCAACATGGTGGGCACGTTGCTGGAGATAGGCCGGGGCCATTGGGAGCCCGATCGGGTGCTGGAAGTGCTGGCGACGCGCGACCGCAGCTTGGCCGGTCCAACGGCGCCGGCCCGCGGGTTGAGCTTGGAATGGGTTCGGTATCCAGCCGCGTTGCTGGCGCCCGCTGATCCGACCGACGATGGCGCTCCGGACGCGGTTACGGCGGGCCAATGAAGATCTGCCACGTCATCACACGGATGATCATCGGAGGGGCACAGGAGAACACGCTTCTGACTTGCGCCGGCCTGCGAGATCGGGGTCACGAGGTGACACTGCTTGCCGGACCGGAGACGGGCCCGGAGGGATCGCTTTGGCCGGAGGTGGAACGGCTGGGGATCGAGCACGTCGTCGTCGACCCCATGGTCCGGGCCGTGAGACCGTTGCGAGATTGGGCCTGTTGGCGGCGGTTGGAGAAGCTGTTTTCCGAACGGGCTTTTGACGTCGTTCACACGCACAGCAGCAAGGCGGGAATCCTGGGCCGGGCGACGGCACGGCGGGCGGGAGTGCCGCGAATCGTTCACACCATTCACGGGATGAGTTTCAACCGGACGCAAACCTGGCCGGTGCGCTGGCTGTACCGCAGCCTGGAGCGCCGGGTCGGGGATTGGACGGATGCGTTCATCACCGTGGCTGACGCGATGACCGCGCAGGCGGTAGCCGCGGGATTGGGGCCTCCCGAGAAGTTCACGACCATCTACTCGGGGATGAGGACCGAGCTGTTCGGGCCGAACGCAGAATCCAGAGCCCGCGTCAGGTGGGATTGGGGCATCGACGATCAGGCCGTCGTGGTGGGGACCATTGCCCGGTTGTTTCGAGGCAAGGGGTACGAGCAGATCATCCAAGCCATGCCTCAAATGTGCCGGCAGGAGCCGCGTTTGCAATTCGTGTGGGTGGGCGATGGTCGCGACCGCAAGCGCTATCTGGCGGACGTGACCCGGTTGGGACTGCGGGACAGGGTACACCTGACGGGACTGGTGTTGCCGGAGGTAATTCCGCGGCTGTTGGCCGGGTTTGACATCCTGCTGCACGCCTCACAGTGGGAGGGGTTGCCGCGAGCCTTGCCCCAGGCGCTGCTGACCGAGGTTCCGGTGGTCAGTTTTGATAACGACGGGGCTCCGGAGGTTGTCGAATCAGGCCGCACCGGCGAGTTGGTGCCGTTTGGTGACCATGCAGCATTGGGCCGTAGAGTCGTCAACCTGGCCCAAGATGCAACAGGGCGGCGCATCATGGGCGCGGAGGGACGTCGTCGATGCCTCGATGCCTTCGGCCATCGCCGGATGGTGGACCGGATTGAGGCGCTTTACCGCGCTTTATGATACAGCTGCGTTTACCCTGAACCCGCGATGGCCTAGGCGCGACGCTTCCTGTGAAGAAGCATCATCCCACCCAGGGCGACGATGCCGAGGGTTGTAGGTTCGGGAACGATGAAGAAGGAACTATTCACCGTGGCCTGATCCAGCCCAGACAGCGCGAATGCGTGGTTGATGCCAAACGCATCACCGAGATTCAACGCCACGGTCGAGGCCTGAGGCCCCCAGGCTGTGCCTGTTTGATTGACACCCTGAGGCGGGGCGACCAATGAGAACGGATCGTTGAACAGAGTCTGCTGCGACGAGGCCGCAATGAACGCGTCATATATAGACCCGCCGGTTTGGGCATTCATCAGGGCGCCGTCCGCATCAGTGTCCAACACGCTGATGGTGGACGCACCGTTGACCGTCGGGCTGGGAATTGAAATGGCGCTGTTGGCGGAGATGTTGAACGTAAAGTTGGTGATCGCGGGGAAGAGATTGGTAAAGGCCGTAACACCGGTGATCTTTGGATCCTCGTCGATGATCAGGTTCCAGTCGATCTCCCAACCCAACGTAGAGTTACTCATGGCCCCCATCCAGACGAACGAGTTGGGGCCGGTCGGTGTCACCGTCCCGACCGAGTTGCTGTCGAGCGACATGATGCCCATCGGCGAACCCACCTCGATCAGGGCCGCCGAAAGGTCGGAAACCGAAACGGCCAAGCAAACAATAACGCAAGTGAGTCTCAAGAGATGCTTCATCGCGCTCCTTCCTCCTCCTAGCAACCGACAATCAACGAGCCGCTTCAAACCTATACCCCAGCGTCGGGTCGGCTCGGCCGCTATACAGCATGTGCTTGCATGATACCGAGCCGACTCGACTAAAGTCAAGTCAAAACGACCTCTCCTGGCGCAGGAAACAGGGCCTTCGAAACGTATCATCGCCGGGTGCGGCATTTGGCGCACCGCGGGAGGTCAACCTGTGGGATCTACAGACAGGCTGGAATAACTCGCAGTTCACTGAAAGACATGAGCCCACCGTGATTCACACCCCTCTTTGTTGGGCCCGCCGGCGGGCGAAGAACGCGCGGAGCAACTCGGCGCATTCGAACTCCAACACGCCGGAGGTGATGTCAGCCCGGTGGTTGGCAAGCGGGTCGTTGACCAGTTGATAGACGCTGCCGGCAGCGCCGGTCTTGGGGTCGGGTGTGCCGTAGACGACCCGGTCGAGCCGGGCCAGAACGATGGCACCGGCGCACATAGCGCAGGGTTCCAGGGTGACGTACAGAGTGCAGTCGTTCAGCCGCCAGTCACCGCGAGCCTCGGTCGCGGCCGTGATGGCCAGCATCTCGGCGTGGGCGGTAGGGTCGGTCAGTTGTTCTTTTTGATTGTGACCTTTGGCGATGATCCTGCCGTCATGCACGACGACGGCCCCGACGGGCACATCGTCCGTCTCATCCGTCAGCCGGGCCTGGGCCAGGGCCTGCTTCATGAAGTGTTCATCGTTGGGTGGGTCGAGCATGCAAGCATGATGCGTTGCCGGCTGCGGGGGCGTCAAGGTCCCCAGGGGCTCCTGCGCGTTAACCGCTGGTGCGAGAATCCTTGCACCCCACGTGGCCGGAATCCTATCCGGTGTACCGCGGGATGGGAATCCCGCAACAACAGGGGCGAGATAGGAATCTCGCCCCAGCGCTGGCGAGGAAACTCGCCCCGGCTTCACCAGTATGTCACGCTATCACACTTGCTTTGTGATGGCGTAGCGCCTGGGATCGGATGAAACATCTTTCCCAGAAGAAGGGCCAGCGCAAAAAAGAAGGCGGCATCCGAATACCCGCCAGGGATAAGGATGCCGCATGTTGATTGCACGGGACTCATCCACCACAGGAACAGCCACTGCCGCTACACGAACACGATCCCCCACCTTCGCACACAGCCTGCCGGTCGCCTCTTGTGCATCCAGTCGAGCCGGTGCAACAGCACTGCCCCGGTCCGCCGCAGGTGATACAACACGTGAAGATGGCGGCACCTGGAATGGGCCGACCCTCACCCGCGTCTAGGGCGGATTCCAACGTGAAAGCTGCCACTTGGACGCCTCCGAGATGGGATCGAGACCATTCGTCCAACCCCGGCGCCTGCCGACCCGCCCAATAAACGGTGGCGTCGTCACCGTCGAAAGTGACCAGCAACACGTTGGTGCCCTGGTGGACCAACGCCATAGCGTCATACCGTCCTTCGGGGAGTGTCTCCTTCGTGAGATCGATCGCACGCTCGAAGTTGTTGTTCGACAGGAACCGGATCGCATCGTTGACCGTCCCCGATGACCAGACGACGATGCTATCGTCGCGTTTGAGTGGGTAGTAGACCCCGTCGCCGGCAACCTGAAAAGAGATTTCGACCTCAGCCTCCGCGCCGTCGGAGATCAACAGGCCAGCCATTGTCAGGGTTCCGTTCTCGTTGTATCGCTCCCACGAAGGGATGATATAAACATCGGGAACCCTGCCCACTTGCAGGCTGCCGCCTGCCACAGGATTCCCATCCGCATCGTGCAGAATCGGCGCCGCGGAAACCTCGGGCATCGGCTTGGCGATTTGCGCGTCGCGCCTGGCCGACACCTGCCCCGGCTCAACAGCACCACTCGACAGAAGTGTTAGCGCTATTCCCATTGCAGCGATGCTCATGCCACACCTCCAAGGAATGAAAGAGAAGTGTACGCTCGACCAACACGGTCGACCTGCAGCCTGCGGACCCCATTATATCGCCCCCCCCACCCGGCGCGTGTCAAGAAAAAAAGGGGAAAAAGTGAGCGAAATGGGGTGTCTTGGCCATGCCGCCAGGCGGATCTGGGCACGCCGATTGGCGTGATGCCCTGCCCAAAAA
>JBHHVM010000160.1:0-7452 GCA_046754265.1 Phycisphaerae bacterium | reverse complement strand
GTCTCGCACGCTGAGCGACTTCAAGGCGTCGGACCTGAACCGGACGCTGGGCCCTCAGGACTTGGCAAATCACGGCACGGCCTATGCCCTGGTTTGGGGCCGGCACCAGGGGGCGGAGTTGCTCGACACGTTGGCTGAGACGTTGGACGTGGATTTGTTTGTCTGCGGCCATCAGCCGCAAGAGGACGGCTTTGCGGTGCTGCACGACCGCATGCTCATCCTGGCGAGCGACCATAATCACGGCACGTTTCTGCCCATGGACCTGCGCCGGCCCCTGACCATGGAAGCACTGACCCGGTTAGTGCGTCAGTTCGCCGCAGTGGCCTAGGCGGGCACGGTGGTATTCTGTTAGGGTCGGACTCAATTCTTGCGCCTTCCAATTCAATAAGTACAGTTCCAGTGGATGAATAGCCCGACTGGTCCGCTCGGTAGGTTTGCTGCGGCAACCTACGGCGGAAGCGTGGTTTGTGACAGTCGGGCGGGTGGGAGGCCGCCGGTAAGGGCGGGGGGCTGGGGTGATCGCCCAAGGTGCCAGATGTCGGTGGGGTCGCCTCTACTTTTTCCTACATGTTGTACAAACGCGGTGTTTTTCCGGGAGAATCTGATGGAATCGCTGGAGGAATTGATTGTATCTGGCCGATAACATTTTCGGACGTTAGGGGGTAACGGGTCGAGTCGAGGGAACGATTCGGCGAACTGCGGCGACACCCACCAAGAGCCTCACCAGCAATTCAAGGACGAATGCGTGAGCCGGGAGTCGTTTAGCTCCACCGGTCTGGACCGGGGAAGGGGGCTATGGCGGCCTGTGTCGGGGGGTTTACCCACACCGCGACGCAGCCCGGTGCCGTCTTCGGCAGGCGGCGGTCGGTGGACGGAACGGTCAAACAGAGAGTGATGGCGGTGATTCAAATGAACCCGATCAGCAACGTGAACGGAACGTCGGCTTCGGTCCCAATTACCCAGACGCCAGACACCCGCACTCGGGGACCCGGGCGAATCGAATATGGTCATCCGGCAGACGAAGTGGAGATTTCAGACATGGGCGCCATGCTATCTAAACTGAGAGAATTGCCCGACGTGCGGATGCAAAAGATCGCCGGCCTTCGGGCGGAGATCGAAGCGGGCACTTTTATGACGCAGGAGCGAATCGACGGCACGGTGGATCGCCTCATGGAGGAAATGGGCTAGGCCGTCGCCTTGCCGGTGGGTGACGCCGGGGGGAACGGGGGCGAATGCTCTGAAAGGATCAATCCACGCCGAGCGGCGCGAAGGTGCCGCTCGGCGTTGTTGCATGGGTGGGGCTGCAAAGCTATGGTCGCGGCCTCGTTGACGGGTCCGGCGGCGCGGTGGGTGCGGGGTTCAAGGTTGTGTCCAAGAAGGCTTCGAGCACCGGTCTGGATCCCGTGCGGGCCAAGGCGCAGGCCCGGCGGCAGTTTGACGCCTGGGCGGGCACTTACGACCGCTCGGTGCTGCACCATTTCCTGTTCGGCCCGTCGTACGTGGTGCTGGCTGAGGAAATTGGGCGCTGGTATCGGGAGCGGCTGCCGGAGTCGTTTCGGGTTTTGGACGTGGGTTGCGGGACGGGCACTTTGGCTTACCTGGTAGCGCGGGCGGGCTGGCCTGTGTCGGTGGTGGGGTTGGATTATGCCCCGGCCATGTGCGCCCAGGCGGCCGGCAAGGCCGGGTCGGGTGATTTGGCGCGGCGTATCCGGTTTACGGCGGGCGACAGTGAGCACCTGCCCTTTGCCGACGGCAGTTTCGACGTGGTGACCTGCTCCAATTCATTTCACCACTATCCGCATCAGCAGACGGTGGTATCGGAAATGCGGCGTCTGCTTCGGCCCGGCGGGCGGTTGATCCTGGTGGACGGCTTTCGCGACAACGTGGTGGGCTGGGTGGTTTTCGACGTGATTATCGGGCACGTGGAAAAGGACGTTTATCATGCCCCCTGGCCGGTGATTCAGGGCTACTTTGAGACGGCGGGACTGGCAGACATTCGGCGGCGCAAATTCAATTTGATCTTTCCGCTATTGGCCACCATCGGGGACGCCCCAACAGGGTAACTCGGAACTCGGAACGCTCTCGGCGGGCTGGTTGGGGTGGATGTTTTGGGACCTTGGACGGTATGATGCCGGCCGTCGCGGGTGGAGGCGTTGGGCGTCAATCTTTACGAATTGCCCGGGTGCATCGGTCGATACATTGAAAAAGTGTACCCACCACGGGTCATCGACATGACCTGGCATCGCCTCGGGCCAGTCCTGAATCTTCGGTCGGCGGAGAATCGCCGGAGCGATTCTGGAAGGCGGCGGTGTCGGTCAGGAACCGGGCCGACCGTTCAGGCGGACCAGTGGAGTCATGGCCCGTGGGCAAAGCAAGCGAGAAGCCGATGAGTTCACAGTTGAGTTTGAGCGTTCCGGGTCCGGGCGTCCACGGGCAAGGTCGATTGAGCATCCTGAGTTGGCTGGCCATCCTGGCGGGCGTGGGGCTGGTGGCGTTCTTGATCTTTCATTCGGTGACCGAAGCCCATCCCGCGCCGACCGGTGGTGAAGAACACGGTCCGCCGGCCGGCTATGAGCCCCCGCCGCTTTGGGCGTGCCTGCCGTTTGCGGGTCTGTTGCTGTGCATCGCCATCCTGCCGCTGGTGTCAGCCACTGAGCACTGGTGGGAGAACAACAAGAACCGGTTGTCGGTCTCGCTGGTGTTTGCGGGGCTGGCTCTGGCGTTTTACTACTTCCTGCAACCCATAACGGTGGATCATACGACGCACCAGATCCACACCACCGGCGTGGACCGGGTGGTGGGGGTGTTGAGTCACGCGATCTTAGCGGAGTACATCCCGTTTATCGTGTTGCTGTTTAGTCTGTACGTCATCAGCGGGGGCATTTCACTGCGCGGTGACCTGGTTGCCCATCCGGGGACGAACACGGCCTTTCTGGCGACCGGGGCGATTCTGGCCAGCTTCATCGGCACCACCGGGGCCAGCATGCTGCTGATCAGGCCTTTGCTTCAGACCAATTCCGAGCGACGGCACGTGACCCATACGGTGATCTTTTTCATTTTCCTGGTGAGCAACATCGGGGGATGCCTGCTGCCCATCGGGGACCCGCCGCTGTTTCTGGGTTACCTCAAGGGCGTGCCCTTCCTGTGGACGCTCGGTTTGGCGGTGCCCTGGGCAGTCACTTGCGCGCTGCTTCTGGGGGTTTACCTGGTGTGGGACACGATCGCGTATAGACGGGAGACCAAGCCCGATAAGGTTCGCGACGTGACGGAGACGACCAAGCTGAGCCTGAAGGGCAAGGTCAACTTCTTGTATTTGATGGGCGTGGTGCTGTGCGTGGGGCTTGTCGATCCGCATAAGGAGCTGTTCGGGCTGTTCACGCCGTTCCCCTTCATGCGTGAGTTGCTGATGCTGGGCCTGGTGTACCTGTCGCTGCGGACCACCGCCCCGGCCATTCGCAAGGCCAACGACTTCAACTATCACGCCATATTGGAAGTGGCGGCGCTGTTCATCGGCATCTTCATCGCCATGCAGATTCCGATCGAGATTCTCAATGCCAAGGGCCCGGAGTTGGGATTGAGCAAACCCTGGCACTTCTATTGGGCTACGGGCGGTTTGAGTGCCTTCTTAGACAACGCCCCGACGTACGTGGTGTTTTTCACGACGGCGGAATCGTTGACCCATTCGGGTGGGGCGGGGGCGCTGGCCCTGGCGGATGGTGGGTTCGTGTTGGAGAATCTGCTGGTGGCCATTTCGCTGGGGGCGGTGTTTATGGGGGCGATGAGCTACATCGGCAACGGGCCCAACTTCATGGTCAAGAGCATTGCCGAGCAGGGCGGCGTGAAGATGCCCAGCTTCTTCGGGTATATGGTGTACAGTTGCCTGATTCTCCTACCGCTGTTTGTGGTGGTGACGCTGGTCTTTGTTTGACGAGTCAACACTTTGTTCAAGCCCGGGGTACAGTCGCCGGCGGAACTCGCGGTCGGTCGGGCTGAACCCTGCCTGCGGGCCTGGGAGCGGCTGGCGGCGCTGCAACTGCCGGGGGGCGGCTGGCCTTTCGAGCCGGGTCAGGGCAGCGGGTTTGCCGAGCCGACCTGCTGGGCGTTGTTGGCCTTGAAGGCTGGGGGCAGGCTGACACCTGATGTCGCCGATCGCGGATGCGCATTTCTAGCCCAACTCCAATTGCCCGAAGGGGGTTTCTGTACGGGGACGGTCGATCGGGAGCCCAACTGGTGTACGTCGCTGGCCGTGTTTTGCCTGGCGGTGCTGGATCGCCAGCCGCAGGGCAGGAAGCGGGGCCTGGACTGGCTGCTGGGTTTTGAGGGCTACCATTGGAAATTGGCCGACCAGAGCGTGTTCGCCCACGACACGTCCATTCCGGGTTGGCCTTGGCTGGCGGGCTGTCATTCCTGGATCGAACCGACCTGCTATGCCACCTTCGCGCTCAAATCGGCGGGCGTGATGGAGCATCCGCGGCTGGCCGACGGCAGGCGTTTGATTCTGAATCGAGCGTTGCCGCGCGGCGGGTGGAACTACGGCAACACCAAAGTGCTGGGGACCGAGTTGCGGGCGTTTCCGTCCACGACGGCGGTGGCGCTGTTGGCGCTGGCGGGTCCGGCCGATTCAGTCGAGGTTCGTGGGGGGCTGCGGTTTTTGTCGTCAGCGCTGGGTCGGCTGAGCACAGCCTGGGCGCTGGGCTGGACGGTGCTGGCGGGGCGCTATTACGGCTGGGCTGAGTTCGAGGATGAGGCCATCGGCGGTGTGGCGTCGCAGGTGACAGGTTGTGCGGAACGGTTGATGCTGCCGGCGGCCCGACTTCGGGTCCATGAACTGGCGGTGCTGTTGTTGTCCACCTGCGCGTCGGACGCGTGGCCGTTTCCGAAGCGGGGGGCGTCATGAGCGGGCGCAGGGTCACGCGACGAACGTTCTTGAAGGCGGGGGCGGCCGTGGTGGCGGGCGGGGCCACCGTGGGCGTGACCCGCTATGCCCTGGCGTCCCGTCCGAAAGTTCACATCGAGCCGGTGGCGTCGTACAGCGCGGATTTGAAGGCGGCGATTCTGGCGTCAATGCGACAGTTGGGTGTCACCGGGCTGTTCGCCGGCAAGCGCGTGGCCCTTAAACCCAACCTGGTGGAAACCGCCCCGGTGGACACAGCCATCAATACGAACCCGGCTGTGGTTCGGGCGGTGGCGGAGGTTATTCGGGACCTGGATGCTCGCGACGTGTTCGTGGCAGAGGGGGCTGGCCATCGGCGCGACTCGGAGCTGGTGCTGGATCAATCGGGTTTGGGCGAGGTGTTGGATGCCGCGGGGCTGCGCTTTTGCGATCTGAACGTGCAGGAGGTTCAGGCGTGTGAGAATCGGGGTGGGCGGACGCGGATGGAGCAACTCTTTTTGCCGCTGCCGCTGTTGCAAGCGGACGTGATCGTATCCCTGGCGAAGCTCAAGACGCATCATTGGGCGGGAGCCACGCTGAGCATGAAGAACTTTTTCGGGGTCATGCCGGGCATCGTTTACGGCTGGCCTAAGAACCGTCTGCATGTGGAGGGCATTCCCGAGAGCATCGTGGATATCGTCGCGACGGTCAGGCCCCACCTGGGCATCGTGGACGGTGTGGTGGGCATGGAAGGCGACGGGCCGATCATGGGGCGACCCAAATCCGCCGGCGTGCTGGTGGCGGGAACGAACCTGCCGGCGCTCGATGCCACCTGCTGTCGAATCATGAGCTTGGACCCCACGCGAATCGACTACCTCAAGCTGGCCCGCCGCAATCGCCTGGGGCCTATTCACGAATCGGCCATTGCCCAGACCGGGGTAGCCATCGAAGCGGTGCGGCAGGATTTTGGCGTGCTGGAACATTTGGCGCATATCAAGGCGTAGCTGCTTAGATCTAAAAATCCAAAAACTGAAACATCCAACAAAGAACAACTTGGGTTGCCACAGGCGTTATTGTCGGCAGCGCGGTTGACACCTTGTGGGTCGGGGTCTAACGTCGCCGCCGAACCACGGCCTGACTTCGTCAGACCGTGCCACCCGGTGCGATTGGGAGGCGTTATGGGCAGACACGACGGTCGGAAGTCGAACGAGCTACGGCGGGTTGAGATCGTTCGGGGGTTCACCAAGGCGCCGGCCGGTTCGGTGATGATCCGCTGGGGCGACACGCACGTGTTGTGTACGGCTTCGTGGGAGGAAGGCGTCCCGCGTTGGCGGGAGGGCCGGGGCAGTGGATGGGTGACGGCTGAGTACGACATGCTGCCGGCTTCGACCGGTCAGCGGAAGAAGCGCAACCGCTATCGAGTGGACGGGCGAACCCAGGAGATTCAACGGCTGATCGGGCGCTGCCTACGGGCGGTGGTGGATCTGGATGCGTTGGGCGAGAATACCATCACCATCGACTGCGACGTGATTCAAGCCGACGGCGGCACGCGGACCGCGTCCGTGACCGGGGCCTATGTGGCCGTGTGCGACGCGATTCGGCTGGCCCGCAAGCGAAAGATCATTCGTTCGTCGCCGATGATCGACTCGATCGCGGCCGTCAGTGTGGGGCGGGTCAAAGGTCGCATCGTGGCTGACCTGGACTACGTGGAGGACAGCTCCGCGGAGGTGGATTTCAACGTGGCCATGACCGGTAAGGGTCAATTCGTGGAAGTTCAAGGCACGGGCGAAGGGGCGACGTTTAGCCGAGTGGAGCTGGACAAGATGATGGGCCTGGCATCCCGGAGCATTCGCCGGTTGCAAGAGATACAGCAAAAGGCGCTACGCAAGAGGATCTGACTGACCAAGGGGTGCGGATGTCGGACCGAGTTCTGCGGACATGTTTTGGGCCGGTCTTGATGGCATGGGCTGTGCTGGGCTTGGGGTGTACCATGCAGTCCGGCGATTCGAGGGGATGGTTCGCCCCGCAGGGTGAGCGTTGGACGATTCAGTGCGTCGAGTTTCAGGGCCCGGGTTGTGAACGGAATGTTCGGCAAGTGGCGGCGGCGCTGAAGCGGTCGCCGGGGGTGGATGCCAAAAAGGTGTGGGTCCAGGCCCAGACCGACAAAGCCTGTCTTTATTACGGAACCTATTACCGCAAGGTGGACCCCGAGACGCGGGTCAGAAAGCCGTCGCCGGAGTTGGCGGCGGACTTGGCCATGCTTCGCGACCTGGTGGACGACGAGGGCCGGCGATTCTTCATGGGGGCCCGGCGGGTGCCGGCCCCCAGCACGACGGCCGGCCATGCGGCGTGGGACCTGCGCCGGGTCGATGCGACCTACACGTTGCAAGTGGGGGTCTATTACAACGATGCCAAGCTGCACGACCGGCAAAAGGCTGCGGTGGAAAAATGCCGCCAACTTCGCAGCCAAGGGTTTGAGGCGTATTACTTCCACGGTGATACGTGCAGCATGGTGACCGTGGGGGCGTTCGGCCCCGAGGCGGTGCTGGACCCGAGGGGGCAGGTGCGCTTCATCGGCA
>JBHHVM010000159.1:0-7453 GCA_046754265.1 Phycisphaerae bacterium | reverse complement strand
GAGTTTACACCGCCGACCAGGCATTGGAGCTTGGCCTGATCGATCACATCGGCTCCATGCACGATGCGGTCGCGGCCGCCAAAGAGGCTGCGGGCGCCGAAAAAATCAATGTCGTCCGTTATCACCGCCCGCTCGAATACGTGGCCAACTACCATGCCAGGTCGCCCGCCGCCGGGCCGACCAACCTGAACCTCGTCAACTTGAACCTGCCAACGTTCTGGCATCTAGTCTCACCGAGATTTATGTACGTCTGGGCGCCCGGAAGCTAGACGCCGAGCCTGGCCGTCGGCGTTCATGTGGCAATCCGACAGTTTCCGACAATGCAACCAGCAGCCAAAAACGTTACAGTGGTGTGATGACCAGCCAGACCGTTTTCCGAATTGGGGCCACCTGCCTTCTGATGAGCGCGTCGGCGGCCATAGCCAAGCCCAGACACTATGAGCACTTGCGGGCGGCGCTGCTTGCCAAGGCTGCCCACTGCAATACCTGTCACACCGGCAATGACGGACCGGGGCTTAACGCCTACGGGCAGGCGCTGGCCGACGTGGGTGACGCCCAACCCTTGGCCGACCGCATCGCCAAACTGGAAGGTAAGCCGACCAAGGACAGTAGCGACGGCACCCGCCCCAAGCTTGACGCTCAGACCGATGTCGATGAAGACGGCGTGGCCAACTGGGTCGAAATCCTGGCTGGAACCAGCCCAGCCGATGCCGACAGCACGCCCGACGAGCAGGCCGTGGACCGCGTTTATGCAACCGTGAGCTGCAAGACCTGCCACCGGGCCCTCAACCTCGACGGCAAGCGAGGTTTGGAAGGAAACCCCCACAACGAACTGGGCGCCCTGCTCCGCAAGACCTTCAAGCTCGCCAGAGGCAAGCCCCGCCCCAAGAATAAGGAAGACCGCGCCGAGGCCGCCCAACAAACCCCCATTCTAGCGCGGTTCATGAAGATCCGCAGCAAGAAACCCAAGGGTGTCGACGCCTCCTATTGGCAGCAACTCCGCATGCTGCATCATCCCACGGATGAATCCGACCTACCCGATACCGAGGAGTTGGAAATCTTCAAGGCTCAGGCCAAAGCCCAAAAGAGAAGGTCCACCCGCGACCCCACGCTGGGCCTGAACTGCAAGGCCCATAAACTCGACGGGTTTCTCAAAGACGCCAAGAAGCTGGATTGACCGTACAGTCGAATAGAGACCACCAGGTTCAATCCTCGACCGGTCCCGCCGGGCGAGCGCCTGATCCATTGCCCCCACTTTGGATTTGCATGGCCCTGTCGGCCGCTCGATGGGATCTGGTCCGGGCTGAATCCCCCGCTGGGCGGGGTGTGACGGTGTGGGTCCGCGAATAACGTTCTGAAAAGTGTCGAAATTGCAATGCGGTGGGTGTTTCGGTACGTTTGATGGTGTCAGTGTCTTTCTTCGGATGAGCGGGCTGTGGAGGACTCAACGAGGAGGATTCGCGATGTTGCCTAACGCTGAGCGCAGTACTCGGACGCGAGGAGCCAAACGTATGGTGGTGGTCTTGGGATTGGTCGCAGCCTCGGGAGGTGCGACCTTGGCCACTGTGGCAGGGTGCCCCACGGCCAGCCGACGCGGGTCCAACGACGTGTTCATGATGAACATTGCTTTCGAGCCCACCCGAGTTTCCATCGACGTTGGGGAAACGGTGACCTGGATCAACCAGGACATCGTGCCGCACACCGCCACCTCGGGGAACCCCGACGATGCCGATTTGGGGTCTCTGTTTCGATCACGCCGCCTGGCTCGGGGCGAGCGGTTCTCGCACACGTTCGAGGAGCCGGGTTCTTTTCGGTACTTTTGTGAAGTGCATCCCGGCATGATGCGCGACGCGCTGGTAGTCGTGCGGGAGCCGTAACCGAAGCAAATAACCGCCCAAATGAACGGCCCAAGCCGGTCGCGGGCTTGAGGTGTGGCCCAGTCACCGTTAGTGCTGATCTGGTTCCCCATGAGTCGAGGCCGACCGGGGTTTCGGTAGACCGACGTCACCGAAACCGGGGGAGCCAAACCGATACATGGGTTCGGCCGCCGATCGTGCGGAGTCGAGCGCAGTCCGCTGACAAACGTATGGCAGCGGGCCGGCTCGCCGAGGATGCCCGGGGGCGTTACAATGCCTCCGGCATGATCGCCCGTCTGCACAGCGTGGCCTTCCACGGGATCGAGGCTGTTCCCGTCGAGGTGGAAGTCGACGTCGCCCACCGCGGGTTCTCCGGCACCGCCATCGTCGGCCTGCCCGACGCTTCGGTCAAAGAGAGCCTCGAGCGGGTCCGCAGCGCCATGCAAAACTCCGGCTACCCCTACCCGCGGTACAAGACGGTGGTCAACCTGGCCCCGGCCGACCTGAAGAAGGAAGGGCCCCTCTTCGACCTGGCCACCGCCGTGGGCATCAGCGCCGCCAACGGCGACATCGTCACCGAACAGGCCGACCAATACTTGATCGTGGGTGAGTTGGCCCTGGACGGCCGGGTCCGTTCCATCAAGGGCGCCCTCTCGGCGGCCATGCTAGCCAAAGCCGAAGGCTTCCGCGGCATCGTCCTGCCGGCAGAAAACGCGGCCGAGGCGGCCGTCGTCGACGGATTGAGTGTCACACCGGTGACATGCCTGACCGAAGCTGTCGGCTTCGTCACCGGTCAACTGCCCATCGAACCGGTTCGCGTGGACCTCCAGGCCGTCTTCGCAAAAGCCTCGGTCTACGATGTGGACTTCGCCGACGTCCGCGGACAGGAGCACGTCAAAAGGGCCTTGATCATCGCCAGCGCCGGGGCCCACAACGTCCTGCTCATCGGCCCACCGGGATCGGGCAAGACTATGCTGGCCAAGCGAATCCCGACCATTCTGCCGCCGCTGAGCTTGGCCGAGTCTTTGGAAACCACGCGCATCCATTCGGTGGCCGGGCAATTGCCTCCCGAAACGCCCCTGCTGGCCACTCGGCCTGTGCGCAGCCCGCACCACTCCGCCAGCACACCCGCCATGGTTGGCGGCGGCACCGTGCCACGGGCGGGGCAAGTCTCCCTGGCCCACAACGGTCTGTTATTCCTGGATGAGTTCCCCGAGTTTAGCCGAACCACGCTCGAGGGCCTGCGCCAGCCCTTGGAAGACGCCGTGGTCACCATCGCCAGAACGCGCCAGACGATCAGCTTTCCCGCCAAGTTCATGTTGGTGGCCGCCATGAATCCTTGCCCCTGCGGCTACTTCACCGACCCCCGCAGGCCGTGCAAGTGTACGTCGCCGCAGATCGACAAGTATCTGGCCCGCATCAGCGGCCCCCTGGTGGATCGCATCGACATCCACATCGAAGTGCCGGCCGTGCCCTATGCCGAGCTGCGCAGCGAACGGGACGGGACGTCCTCAGACATCATGCGCCAACAGATTCTGGCTGCACGTGACAGACAACGGCACCGCTTCGGTCAGGACGACACCATGACCAACGGCCGAATGACCGGCCGGCAGTTGCGCAAGTTCTGCAAGCTGGACGATGCGGGTGAGCAGATCCTCCGCCGGGGCATTACCGAATTGGGCCTAAGCGCCCGAGCCCACGACAAGATTCTCCGCACCGCCCGCACCATCGCCGACCTGGCCGACACCGACGACCTCACCGCCGAACACCTGGCCGAAGCCATCCACTATCGGCGGTTGGACCGGCAGTTGTAGGGACTGGCTGGGCGGGCGGGCCTTATGGCGTTTCGCAGACGGACTCGAATACTCCGTCCACGCCGTAGTTGGTGCCGTTCCAGACGCCTTCGAGGATGAAGCTGGCCAGGACGGGGCGGAAGAAGTCGGAGAACCCATCGCAGATGGAGGCGGCGGCTTCTTCGGGCGAATCAAACCGCCCTTCGGTAAAGGGGGTCCACTGGGCCAGGAGTTCGGGGTTGATGCCGCCGCCGGGAAAACTGCTCAACAGGGGTGGATCGTCGATGGAGCTTTCGGTCCGCACGGTGAGGTAGCCGCCCTCTGCACTGCCATAGTTTGTCACATTCATGATGACGTAAAGGTCGGGGCCCTCGGCGCCGAAGATGAAGGCCGGCTCCAGGCAGCGCTGGGTGATGATGCAGGTGTCGGTCTCGGGAAACCCATCGCCGTTGGTGTCTTCGCCGTGGCAACTGTTTTGCACCTGGCGTTCCACGTTGGGCTTCAAGGCCGGCGGGATGCCGCCTGTCCATCGCCAGACCTGGCGCTGCGAGTAGCGCGGGGCGAGCCCCACGCCGAATCGCTGAAGAATAATGTTGGAACCGAAGAAATACTCGGCGTCGGCGTCGGCGGTGAACAGGCCGCTCCAGCGGTCCGCGTTGATCACGGTAACGTTGCCGCCTGCGGAGGACTGGACTTCGGCCACGTGGGCGGGCAAGTCGCCGCCGGCAAAATAGAAGACAAAGTCGCCCGGGGCTGCCTCGGCATCGGACGCGACGGGCTCGATGGCCCCGACGGTGCGCAGGGCGCTGAACCAGTTGGCCGGTGCCGCGTTCCACTTGCCGCCGTCATTGAACCGGCGAAACGCGAACCCGGCACAGTTGAACAGGCGGTTGGGTCGCCCGTCCCAGGTGACATCGGGGTTGGCGGGATCGGTGAAATCGACGTAGGTCCCGCCGCCGGCGTTGACCCGGTCGCGTTCGTCCTTGTCGTCCTGAGGCCGGATGGTCGCATCGGAAGGCAGAATGGTCCCGGTGAGTTTGATGGGTTGTCCTGCCTGGGGATGACCTTCGGGCCACACGGCATCTTTACCGTCCGGCGTTTGCAGGATGAACTCGCGGTAGCATATCTTGAGGTTACCCTTCAAGCCGAGGCCGGCGTCTTTGGTGTGGCCCGCATTGTCCTGATTCACGGAGTCGAGCTTCATGAGGGCGCCGCCGCCGGCCGAGGCGATGGTCTCTTCGATGTCGGACACGTGATAGAAGAACGTCGGGCTCAAGGTCATGCCGGTCATGGAGCGCACCGCGTGGGTGACGCCGGCCAGGGTGGCGGGCAAAGCGTTGGTGATGTTTTGTTCGAGGAAAGTGACCAGCCGGTCGATGCCCGCCGTGTAGTTCATCTGCTCGAGGGCGTAGGCCAGTAGGAAGAGTTCCTCATCCTCCTCGAAGGAGCGCTCGCCGGCGAATCGCTCGAGCATGGCTTCAGCCGCCTCGGATCCGCCGTTTTGCAGTTCGTCGAGTTCATCGAATAGACCGGGCATCAAGGCCCGCTTGGCGGCGATTCCATCTCCGGCAAAGCGGAAGGCATCCGCCACGCCCGGCTCATCGACGAGTTGCTGCACGGTGGACTGGGACGGGTTGTTCAGGTCACCACCGGCTGAACCTGTGTCGGTGGACCCGGGAGCATTGTCACCGCCGATTGGTGGGTTGCCGCCAAGGGGTGAATCGCCCCGGCCACCCCCGGCATTGGACACCGAAACGGTACACCCAGGCCGACAGGCAACTGCGAGAATGAACGAGACAAACAACACTGACACTTGCCGGAGATTGTACATGGGCACGTCCCCTTTTGTGTATCGTCAACGCAATCCAGTCCGGCCCACCTGGAACGCCGAGGTTGACCGACCCGGAGTCGGGCCGGTCAGGACAGTCGCAGCCGCCTCAAGCCGACGAGAAAATCCGACACACGACTGAGGAGTGCGATGAGCGGAAAGTATACCGTTCAGGGTATTGAAGTAAAGGTCGATGGCTGAGGCGCACAACGCGGTGACCTATGAAGGACGTGTCGGGCTCTATCCGCGGTTCTGCACCGTAATTCCGAGGAAGCCTTCACGCGACAGGCACCGACGGCGCAGACTCACGCATGACAATCGGCCCAGCCCCGGATCACCGAGGCTGGGCCGTGTCTTGGTTGCGTCATATCGAGACACGACGATTCGAGACCGTTGGCCTTGCCGGATCGCCGTGACGGATTCAGGCCCTATGGCGTTGTCCTCACCGAGTTCCTGCGGACGAGTATCCACGCTCCGCCGGCTACCAACAACAGGGTCATGACCAGCAGGCCCCATTCGGAAACCGTCGGGATGGCGTCCTGGCACAGATCGCCCACGCCGTTGCCGTCGGCATCCAACTGTCCAGGATTGGGATGGTCCCGGCAATTGTCGCAGTCGTCGGGAATGCCGTCGCCGTCCGCATCCGGATCGCACTCATCGGGGATGCCGTTGGCGTTGCAGTCCGGGCTAAAGCCCGAAGCGATATCGCAGTCGTCGCGAATGCCGTTTGTGTTGCAGTCGCAACTGGGGTTGCCGGCTGGATCCTCGATTCCGGGGTGGAAGCCGCTGCAACCTGGGCCGCTGGCAAACAGGGTCAAATTGGGATCGAGGTCGTGGGTCCACGGCGGGTTCGTGGTCTGCTGGAGCTGGATGGGCGGAGTGCCTTCAAATCCGGTGTCCAACACCGCCACCGACCCGGGCGGAATCCCGGGCCCACCCAACTTGGTGAAGGTGAATCGGGGCTGGACGGGAAGAATCGAGTTGTAGGTTCCCCCGTTGCAGTGTTCCTTGGTGACCACCATTTGCCCAGGCGGCGGCTGCACACTGGAAAGATCGACGGCGACGTCCCATTGGGTAGGTTGGCCAAAGACCTGGACATTGATGGGCCCGATGCTTTGCAGATTGAGGGCGACGATCTCGATGTCGACGGTCCGCTGGTTCGGCGACGGTAACTCGCACCGGTCAAACGGATCGGCGCTCCGAAGGATCAGCGTGTCGGCCTCGCCATAATCACCGAATTGCGTCGGGCCTATCGGCTGGCCATGGAGGATGACGTCGCCGACAAAGGGTTCCGAGCCGGGTTCGAAGAAATCGGCTGGGATGGGCGGGGACTCGGGGAAGGCGCCGAAAGTGTGAACGGTTTGCTGTGTGGGTTCATCGGACGACATCCAGGCATCGATCAGCACGCCGGGAATACAGCCGCCGGTACCGGGGATGCCCCGCCGCAGGTTGAGGGTGAAGCAGTCCATGGCAGGATCGACCCAGTGGACGACCGGTCCGCTGGCATGCTGGGCACTGCGAACGTTTTGCGTGGGGCACTTGGTGCCCGCCCCGCGCCAGGTCCCACCTTGGTTGGTGCAGTCGGTCTGGGTTCTGTCGCCACAGACCGTCTTGCTGAAGCAGCAGGCTCCGGCGCATTGGGCCACGTGGCCGGGGAGGGCAGCGCCGTAGATGCTGACCATAAAGGCAATGTCGCCAGCCGCGGGCGTGGTCTTGATGCCGGTGTAACTGGGGAACATCACGTCACCAGGCACGGTGCCGACATGATCCAAGCCCAGGGCGTGCCCGAGTTCGTGAAGGGAGACGGTCTCGACGTCGTAGGGCGGTCCGGGTGCGGCACCGGAAGTGACCCAGGCGAATCCGTCGTCAAAGTGGACGTCTCCGGCGGCCGAGACGCCGTTGGGGGGCGGATAATAGCCGTGAGCCAGCACGAATGGGCTGATCGTGCCCGAGCCGATGCGGATGTTACCGCGAAG
>JBHHVM010000158.1:0-7472 GCA_046754265.1 Phycisphaerae bacterium | reverse complement strand
CGCCCAGCAGGGCCCGGGCGGTGGAAATCGGAGGGTTCGAATCGGCAGCGACGCGATGGTCCTGGTGTGGTGGATCGCCCCGGTGATCTCGTTGGGCCTGTTGAGCCGCCTCGGCCAGGCCCGGGTCCATCTTTTGGGCCAGTCGCAACTCCTTGTTGGCCAGGACGCCATGTCGGCGGGCCAGGGCATAGGTGCCCAGATCGAAATGGTCCCGGGCGGTCAGCCGATCCGGGCCGCCGCGGAGACGAATCCGCAGTTGCTTCTTGGCTTGATAGGCGGACGCCACGGTCAGCTCATCGAAGGCCAGGGCCCAAGGGGCGCCGCGGTATTGGATCAAAATCAGCGCGTCGGTATGGTCCAGGACCGCCCCTTCCACGCTCCCACCGATGTCCAGGTCCAAGCGCAAACGAAGCGCCGGCTCGGATTGAGCGATGCCACTTGTTGTCATGACCAGCAGAAACAACGTGACTCGCAGCAGAAACGACCAGCCCATCCAGCAGGTCGGGCTTGGGGTGACTCGTTGAGGCATGACGGACCTCGGGAGGTGTTCGCGTCAACCGCCCTTTCGCGGGTCCGGCTCGGAAAGAACCTGGTCGGCTTTGGCCTGTCGATAACGGCGGACCGCTTCGGCATACTCGGGGTATTTGATCCCCAGGATGGCCGCCGCCAACAGGGCGGCGTTGACGGCACCGGCCTGGCCGATGGCCAGGGTCGCCACGGGAATCCCGGCTGGCATCTGAACGATGGAAAGGAGGGAATCCATGCCCTTCAACGCCTTGGATTCTATGGGCACCCCCAAGACCGGCACGGTTGTCTTGGCTGCGATGACGCCGGGCAGATGGGCAGCGCCCCCCGCCCCGGCGATAATGACTTCCACGCCGCGCTCGATGACCGACGCCACGTAGTCAAACAGGGCGTCGGGCGTCCGGTGGGCTGACAGCACCCGCACGTCGTGCTCGATGCCCAACGTCACCAGCGTTTGGGAGGCCCGGGTCATGGTGGACCAGTCCGATTGAGATCCCATGATGACGGCGACCAACGGTTTCATGGTGGACTCACGCCTTTCAGCCGACGGTTGCAGCCGCGGCAGGTTGCGGGGACATCAACGTGGCACAGGTTTCTAACCGGTGAACCCGTCCCGTTGGGTTCTGGTTTCCTACATGGACATCGACGCCTTCCAGATATTGGCCAATGTAATCGTAGAACTCGCCCGGCGACTTCATGCCGTTCATTTTTCGCTTGAGCGCTTTGGTTCGCGGCAACATGCGGGCGTACCAACTGATCCGCGAACGCATATCGATCACAGCCCGGCCATCCCCGCGATAGCGCCGCAGGTTGTCGAAATGCTGGAGGACCACCTCGATGCGCTGGGCGAGGGTCGGCGGGGGGGGAATGCGTCCGCTGGTTAGATACGCGTGCGTGTCCCGAAATATCCACGGATCGCTCAGAGCCCGTCGCCCGATCATCACCCCGGCACAGCCGGTGCAGTCCAACCTAGCCTTGGCATCTTCGGGAGATTCTATGTCCCCGTTGCCGATGACGGGAATATCGCCGACCGCCCGCACAACCCGGGCGATGCCCTGAGGGTCCACTTGGCCGCTGAACCGCTGACAGCCCGTCCTGCCGTGGACGGTAATGGCCTTGATGCCGACACCCGCCAGCCGCCGGGCCAGGTCCGGGGCATTGAGGGCGGCTTTATCGACGCCCAGCCGCATCTTGGCGGTCACCGGAACGCGGACCGCCCGCACGATGGCCCGGGCAATCGACACCGCCAAGCCCGGTTGCCGCATCAGGGCGACGCCGCCGTCTTTCTTGACCACCTTGTCGGCTGGGCAGCCCATGTTGATGTCGATGACCCGGGCGCCGTGCGCCTCAGCCCAACGGGCACCCTCCGCCATGATGGCTGGATCGGACCCGTAAAGCTGCATGCACAGGGGCTGATCTTCGGGGCAGGTGGCTGAGAGGTAGCGGGACTGGCGGTTTTGTTTCAGCAGTCCGTGGGGGCTCAGCAAATCGGTACAGGCCAAGCCAACCCCGCCGATCGATCGCACCACCAGGCGAAACGGCAGATCGCAGTAGCGGGCGATGGGGCAGAGGAACAGGTTGGTCGATGGCTCAAAATCACCGATGCGCATGGGTTTAAGCTCCGCGTCAATCTCGATCTTAGCCCAGGACTTGGTATGATTCCAACGCATAGACCCTCGTTGTCTGGTGCGAGAATCCTTTCTCGCACCTTGCCGACTGTCCTGCGGAGATCGTCATGCCTGACGCTTACGACACGCTTCTGGAGAGGATTCGAGACATTGGCCGACTCGGCGCGGTCGAAGAGCTCCTGGATTGGGACCAGGAGACGTACATGCCCGAAAAAGGTGCGGAGGGTCGGGCTGAATCGCTGGCCCTGATCGCCGCGATCACGCACGATCGCCGGACCAGTGCCGAGATCGGCGACCTTCTGGCCGAGTTGGACGCCGGCGTTGAAACCGATCCAGCCCGGGCGACCAATATTCGCGAGACACGGCGGCTGTACGATCGGGCGGTCAAGGTGCCGACCGAGTTGGTCAAGGAAATCACCCACACCTCGTCGCTGGCCAAGCAAGCCTGGCAACAGGCCCGGGCCGAGTCGAAGTTTGAGCTTTTTGCCCCCCTGCTGTCCAAGTTGCTGGATCTCAAACGGGCCCAGGCCGACCACATCGGCTACGATGATGAGCCTTACGACGCCCTGATGGATGAATTCGAGCCGGGCGTTCGGACGGTCGAGGTGGCCGACATCTTCGCTGAGCTCCGCCAACAGCTCGCCCCGCTGGTCCGGGCTTTGGCTGACGCGACGCACAAGCCCGACTTTTCCATCCTCCAACGTCACTACCCCCGGGCGGGGCAGGAAGCCATGGGGCGAAAATTCGCCGAGTTGATGGGGTTCGATTTTCAGGCTGGGCGGCTGGACGTTGCGGTCCACCCGTTCTGCTTGTCGATGAGCAGCACCGACGTTCGTCTGACCACCCGCTACGACGAACACTACATGCCCTGCGCCATCTTCGGCGTGATGCACGAAGCCGGTCACGGCCTGTACGAACAGGGGCTCGATTCAGCCCACCGATTCACGCCGATGGGTCAGGCGGTGTCGCTTGGGATTCACGAGTCTCAATCGCGCCTGTGGGAGAACATGGTGGGCCGATCCAGACCGTTCTGGGAGGGTCGCTATGGTTACGCCTGCGAACTGTTCCCCGACGCCCTGACCGGTGTACCGCTGGACGACTTTTATGCAGCCATCAACACCGTTCAGCCATCGCTGATTCGGGTCGAAGCCGACGAAGTCACCTACAACCTGCACATCGTGCTGCGTTTCGAGATCGAGCGGGCCCTGCTCAATGCTACGCTGGACGTGGCTGACTTACCCGAAGCCTGGAACCAAGCCATGACCGATCTGGTGGGCATCACCCCGAAAAACAACGCCGAGGGCTGCCTGCAAGACATCCATTGGTCCCTGGGCGCCTTTGGCTACTTTCCCACCTACGCCCTGGGCAACCTCTATTCCGCCCAGTTCTTCGCCGCTGCCCGAACCGCCCTGGACAACCTGGACGATCAAATCCGCCGCGGCCAATTGTTGCCCCTGCGCGATTGGCTGGGCGACAATATCCACCGCCAAGGCATGCGCTACCGTGCCGGCGAACTGTGCGAACGGGTGACCGGTCAGCCGCTGTCAGCCGATGCGTTCGTGAACTACGTCAACGCCAAATTTCGGCCGATTTACGGCGTTTAACGGGGACACCGGCACAGAACCCTGGATTGTCCGGGCGTGTTGGGCGCAAAATCAAGCTTGAGTGCATTGGGCTATTTGTTGGGTGGCCGGCCTTGGCTGGATTGGTGAATAGGTTTGGAGGGGATCTTCGATTCGGCGCGTCAGTGCCGTGGGACTGGGTGTGCAGGCAAAGTTTGCGGCGGCTGGGGGAATAGGCTACCGGAGGTTCTTCATCAATGGGGCCCTTTCCGGTGGTTTTGCGGGTAGGATTGTCGTAGGCTCATGGGGTGGTGAAATTCGGTTGGCGGGGTCTTTTTTGACACGGGAGGCTGGCCATGAGAATCGGGAACAGGGGTTTGATTGTTGGCGTCGTGTTGGTGGTCGGGTTGGCGGGTGCTTGTTCGACCGGCGGAGGGGGTGGGGGTGGCGCCCGGGGGGAGCTGATCAATCTTTCGGCGTGCCCGGCTGGGTTGGACACCGACGCCTTGGCGGCTGAAGCGGTGCCGCTGGTCAATCAGCAGCGGACGTCGGCTGGGGTGGCGGCGCTGGCCGTGGACCCGGTGTTGACCCAGGTGGCCCAGGACTTTGCCGAGCAGATGATCGCCGAGGGGTTCGCCACGCACGAGAATCCCGTGACCGGCGAGCGGGTCGGCGACCGGCTTAACTCGGCGGGTTACGTCTGGACGAGCGCGGGTGAGAACCTGAATTTCGGACAGTGTACCGCCAGCCAGTCGGTCAACGAATGGGTGGACAGTTCCGCGCACCGGGACATCCTGATGAACCCCATCTACACCGAGACGGGGATGGGGCTTGCCCAGGGCGGGCCCGAGCGGATGTACTGGGTGCAGGTGTTTGCAACGCCGGCGAACTGACGGCGAGTTTCGAGTCAAACGGCCGGTTCAGCGGAAAAAGAGGATCGGGCGGCCGAAGCGTGTTGCTTGGCGGTTGATGACTGGCATGGTAGTATTTGAGAGGTTATGAACGATCACACAGCCCAGACGGGCCATCTTTTCGGTAAACGCAATCACGAAGGCATCCGTGTGCTGGTCACCGGCCAGGTGGGCGTGGACAAGAAACCCTTCCTGGATGCGGTGGCGGCCATGTCTCGCAAGCGCGGCCACCCGGTCACCTGTTGTCACGTGGGCGATATGATGTACTCCGAGGCGCCCGACGTGGTCTCGGGGCGCATTCTGGACATGCCCCGTCAGCGGCTGGACTCGCTTCGACGGAGCGCCTTCAAGGACATCATCAACACGGCCGAAAAGGTCGATAACCTGATCGTGAACACCCATGCCACGTTTCGCTGGCGGCATGGATTGTTTATGGCTTACGACTACGACCAGATGGTCAAGCTGGACGCCGACCTGTACGTCACGTTGGTGGACAACGTCGATGCCGTCCACGAGCGTCTGGAACGCGAGCACGACATCGATCACTCGCTCAAGGACATTCTGGTTTGGCGGGAAGAGGAGATCGTGGTCACCGAGAGCCTGGGGGCTGCCATCCGCGGTTATGGGCATGCCTACATCCTGGCCAGGGGCGTGGAGAGTGACACGGTCGAGTCGTTGTATCGGCTGATGTTCGAGCCGCATCGCAAGCAGGTGTATCCGTCGTTCCCCATGACGCATGTGATGGACATGCCCGATGTGTTGGCGGAGATCGACGCCTTTCGGGCGGCGCTGCAGGAACATTTCATCTGTTTCGACCCGGGTGACTTGGACGAAAAGCGCTTGCTGTTCGAGGCGGGGGCAGCCACGCAGCGCGGCGAGCAGAGCATCACCATTCAAGCCAATGGCCGGGACGTGGTGCTGCCGGTTTCCGGTGTGACGGAGGTGGCCGGGGACATCGACGGTCAGATTTATGCACGGGATTTTAAGCTGATCGATCAATCGGACATGATCGTGAGCTTCGTGCCGGAGCTGGCCGACGGCAAGCCGGGGCTTTCTTCCGGCGTGGAGCGGGAGTTGCAGCATGCCTTCGAGGGCACCAAGGAGGTTTACGTGGTGTGGAAGCCGGCGTGCGAACCTTCGCCGTTCATCACGGAAACGGCCACCAAGGTGTTTTCGGGGGTGGAAGAGACACTCAAATACTTCCAGTCCAAGGGCTATATCGGCGACTTCCAGCTTAATCTGTCCACGCAGGGCACCGTTCGCGAGCGTGGCCGATTCGGATAGCGGCCAATCATGGGTCGCCGAGTTCTTCACCAATTCTGCATACCCTATGACCCGGACGAGGGTGACATCGACCTGGCACGGCTGCGCCTGGCTGTGGCCGAGTTGATGGAGCGGGGTGCCCAGGCCTTACAGGCGGACGGCTATGAGCAGGACGACGCGGTGCTGGATCGCCTGGCAAAGATGCGCTACGCCGGCCAAACCCGGACGCTGCTGATTGACCTGGAATCTCTGACGGACCGCGGCCGCTTGCTGAGGCCGTTTCACGAGCAGGCCGATCGGGCGTTCGGCCGAGCCCAGGCGGGGCGCCGCGTGGAGATCGTGGGCCTGGTGCTTGAAGTGGTCGTGGACCCGGACGGGCCTATTGCGAGCATCGGCCAAGGGTAGACGGCGTCGGTTCGGCTGAGTTGCTCGATCGACACATTAAGAAAGGGCCCGCACCGTGAATTCGGTGCGGGCCCCGTTCTAATTGATGCGTCGTTCTGGTACCGCGTCCCGAGGCCCGACGCTTGGGGCCCCGGCGGCGGCGCAGCCCCTACGGACAGGCTGGGGCCACGTTGTTGAAGAAGAACCGAATCTGCGAGAAGTCACCCGTGGTCACGCAATTCAACTGGTCCACGTCGAACTCCGGCGGCACCGGGAACGGCGGACACTGATTGAACCAGAACCGCACCTGCGAGGCGTCGCCGGTGGTGACCCTGCCGTTTCGGTCCACGTCGCCGCGCAACGTGCGGATGCAGGTCTGGGCGCCGCAATCCAGCGTGATCACGCAGGCGGTCTCGTCAGGCAGCGCCGGGGCAAACTTGATGTTGACCGTGTTGCCCGTCACCGTCACGCCGGAAACCCTCCCGGTCTCGTCGGTCACGTTGCCCGCATTGTCGGTGCAGGAGACGGTTACACCGCCGCCGAACCCAGCCACGCTGGTCAAATCGATCTCGACGTCATCGGTCTGGCCCAGACGCGGCTCGACGTTCTTGGTGAACGGCGTGCCGTCTGGAGCCGTGCCCTGATCGCCCAGGTCAATGCAGAGGCGCCTGGATTGGCCGGTGATGTCGGTGTGGATCTTGCAACTGCGTACGGCCGTGATGTTGCAGATGATCGGCACACAGTTGCAGCATAGATCCACCGACCCGTCGGCGTTGAAGGTCCGCTGCTCGACACAGCGCGTCCCCGGCGGGCAAATGCCGTCGCACGACGGTACCTGACCACCGCCGCCGGTCTCCATGCGCAGCCCGGCGACTGTCGTGCCGGACAATCCGTCCAGGATGCTTCCCGGGCAGCCCACGAACTCAATCCGATAGGTGACGTCGAAGAAGCTGTCCACGTTCCAGTTGCCGCTGGGCAACTGGGTCAGCGTGGTGTGCCCCGGACTGGGCAGGCCAAAGCCTGTGCCACCGGTTACGCGGAATGTGCAGAAGTCAGGATCACCAAACAGCTCGCCTTGCAGGAACACCATTTCGGTGTCGAAGTCCTGCACCGGGTCGCCCGGCGTGCGTGGGGCTGACTGCACCTGGCAACCGACCGGCACATTCAGAATCCTGTTGAAGGTGCCCAGGGTGCCCGTC
>JBHHVM010000157.1:0-7554 GCA_046754265.1 Phycisphaerae bacterium | reverse complement strand
ATATTGGTAGGTCAACGGTAAATCCAGCAGCAGCAGGTGGACCATTTTGACGACCTTGCCGCCGGCCTGCTCCAGCCAGGACGCGTCGTGTTTGGTTTTCTTGACGGGCTCAAACTCGTAATAGCCCTTGGGGTTGTCCTCGTCGGCTTGCCGAACGTGGTCCGTCAGGACCGCAATGCCGCCGGCTTCGATCATCTTCATCATCATGGAAGTGCCCGAACGAGGCAGTCCCGACACGATGTTCACAAACCCGTCATTTGGCTCGGTCATGGTTGACGTTTGCTCCGCAAGTCCAACAGTCTAGTCCAGGGGTGGACAGTCCAATGATTTCTCGGCCAAGCGCAACAGCCGCTCGAGCACGCTCTGGACGTCGCCGTCCAGAACGACCCCGGCTGCCTGCTGGTGCCCGCCTCCGCCCATGGCCCGGGCCAGCGGCAGGACCGCGTGGCCTGTCTCGGCACGCATGCTGATTCGCACCCGACCCGGTTCCGCTTCGGTCAACAAGAAAGCCAGCACGGCCCCCCCCACCGACCGTGGCACCGACACTTGCTCATCGATGTCGGCCGGCCCGCACCCGCTACGGCTGATCTCGCCGTGATCGGCCACGCTGTAAGCGATCCGGCCATCGGCAGTCAACCGGGTGTTAGCGTAGATGACGCGCAGCAGTTCCAGTTCATTGGGCTGGAGGCTGCGATACAGCCGCTGGGCGACTTCCGCGTGCCGGGCCCCGGCAGCCAGCAGCGTCGCAGCCGCTTCCAGGGTGGCTGGACTGACTGAGGCGGAGGTGAATCCTCGGGTATCGGCGTGGATGCCGGCGAAAAGCAACGACGCCGCGATATCATCGATCGGACGGTCGGCTGCCAGAAGCACCTCCAGGACCAACTCGGCTGTGCTGGCGGCATCGGGCACCACCCAGTTGGCGGTGCCGAACCCGTCGTTGGAGGCGTGGTGGTCGATGCAGGCCAGGGGGCAACAGGTGTTCCAATCCTGCGGTGCCTCGGGCCCGACCAGGCATCGCCGGCGGTCGGCTGAATCCACCACCACCAGGCCGTCCGACTCAGATAGTGCTTGTGGACCCACTACGGGTACCTGGGCCCACTCGACTAGAAACTGTAGACGGCGCGATACCGACCCATCATCCGGCAAACAAGCCGATAGATGCGGCTCTTGAGGGTCCGACCAGGCTCGAGCCAGCCCCAGCATGGACCCCAGGCAGTCGGCGTCGGGTCTGATGTGGCCAACGACCACACCGTTCCGCATACGGGCGATGGTGTCGATCAATTCGTCGGGAACGGTTCTGCTGGCTGCCGCGGTACCGGGCATGCCCACCTGTCCTTGCTTGGGATGAACTTGGCCGTTGCGACGAGAGCCTACCGGAACGCCGCCGCCTCTTAACCGGCCTTCATAGATTCTATCAGGAGGTCGGACACTTCGGGCCTGGTGAACTCCACCGGAGGACGTTCGCCCTTGGCCAACATTTCCCGCACCTTGGTGCCCGACAGGAAGATCTGATCGCCGTCCAGTTTCGGAAACGTCTTGCCGCTGACCATGCAGCCAGCCGTCTTGGACCAGGCGGCGTGCTCGAATTTTAGCGGCATGATCTTCAAACCGGCGGCCGGCAGGTCATCGAAGATCTTCTGAGCGTCGTAAGTTCCGTAGTAATTCCCCACGCCGGCGTGATCCCGACCCACGATGAAATGACTGCACCCATAGTTCTGCCGATAGACGGCGTGAAGAATCGCCTCCCGCGGGCCGGCGTAGCGCATGGCGGCCGGCATGATCGACAGCATGGTGTGGTCCGGGTGGTAGTATTTTTCGATCAACACCTGGTAACACTTCATCCGGACCTCGCCGGGAATGTCGCCGTCTTTGGTCGCCCCCATCAACGGGTGAATCAGCAATCCGTCGGTGATCTCCTGGGCACACTTGGTCAGGTATTCGTGGGCCCGGTGTATGGGGTTGCGGGTCTGGAAGGCGACCACCGTCTTCCACCCGCGTTTTTGGAACTCGGCCCGGGTTTGGGCGGGCGTCAGGCGATGCTCGGCGAACATGGGGTCGTGTCGCGGCGTGGACACTTCCACCGGCCCTGCCAGGCAAATGTCACCCTCGTCCATCAGCACCTTGACGCCGGGATGGGCCGAATCGTCGGTGCCGTAACACTTGACCGCCTGGCGGTTCTTGTCCTGGGTGTACTTTTCTTGAACCGTCAACACGCCCAGGAACCGGTCGCGATCATCGCGGAGCGACACCTTGTCGCCCACGGCGACTTTGGCGGCCACCGCGTCGGGCACCGCACAGGTGATCGGCATGGGAAAGACCGTGCCCCCAGCCAGCGTCATGTTGTCGCAAATGCTGTCGTAATCGGCTTGACCCACAAAGCCGTCCAGTGGACTCAGGGCCCCTACCGCCAGCATTTCCAGGTCGCACTGCTGCCGTGGTGTCAGTTGAACCGAAACCAGGCTGGAATCGTCTTTCAGGCCGTCGCGAATGCAGTTGACCAGTGTGCCGCCGTGGGGTTCGACCATGTGTGTGCTGGACATGAACGCCTACCTCTTTTTCCATGCGTCGGTATCGATGCCGTTATCGGAAACGCCCGACCGTACCGGGCGCAGACCAGCCAGCATAGGGAATGCTCCAGCCCTTTGCAACCGGTCAGGAAGCCTGTCGCGGTGGGTGGCCAAGGGGCGACGTGGCGCACTACACACGCCTGGAAAGGTCCGGAACAGGGCATGGTCACACCATCCCAGCCTCCAGACGCACCGGGGCCTATTTCTTGGCTGCGCTGACCACCATGATGAGCCGATTGCCCTCGGCCCGGGGGGCACGTTCGACCTTGATCGTATCGCCCAGGGTTTCGGCGATCTTCTCGAGGATCGTCCGCCCGATCTCTTTGTGGAAGCGCTCTCGGCCCCGAAACAGCATGGTGAATTGGACTTTGTGGCCTTCGTCCAGGAAGCGCTGGGCCCGCCGCATCTTGATGTCGCGGTCGTTGTCGTCCGTCTTGGGCCTCATGCGGATTTCCTTGAGCGTGATCTCGTGCGAATGGCGGGCCTTGAGCTTCTTCTTCTGCTGGTACTTGAACTTGCCGTAATCCATGATCCGGCAAACCGGGGGGCGCTCCAACGGGGCCACCTCCACCAGGTCCAGTCCCAACTCCCGGGCCATGCGCTTGGCCTCGTCCAAAGGCAACACACCGCACTGCTCGTTGTCCTGGTCAATCAGGCGAACCGGGGATATCCGGATCGCATCGTTCATTCGTAGGTCTTTGGCTATGGGCGGTCACCCACCTTTCTCATTGCAAAGCGTCCGGCCGACTCCGGCCATCCCTGACCTTCGGCTGCCGCTAACCAGCCGCAACCGGCATTTCCATTCTGCCTTTGTTTTCAATTTCAGCCAGAGCAACCTCTAGAAAATTATCCAAGGGGAAAGTGCCCAGCGTGGCACCGTCCCGATCGTTGACGTTGACGGATTCGTCGGCCGCCTCCTGCTCGCCCACCACCACGATGTAGGGCACTTTCATTTTCCGGAGGCGGTGTTTCTTGGGGCCGATCTTGTCGCTGGAAACATCCAACTCGCACCGCAGACCCACCTGGCGACATCGAGCATGCACCTTGGACGCGTACGCAGCGCTTTTTTCGCTGACCGAAGCCACCGCAACCTGCACCGGCGCCAACCACAGCGGAAACGCGCCGGCAAAATGCTCGATCAATATACCAATAAACCGCTCCAGGCTGCCGAAGGGCGCCCGATGAATCATGATCGGGCGGTGCGGCTTGTTGTCGGCCCCGGTGTAGGTCAGGTCGAATCTCCGCGGCAGGTTGTAGTCTACCTGCACGGTTCCCAACTGCCACTCCCGGCCGATGCAATCGCGGACCAGAAAATCGATTTTGGGGCCGTAGAATGCAGCCTCCCCCGCCTCTTCGGTGTAATTGAGCTCCATCCGCCGGGCCATGGTCCGTAACACGCCCTCGGCCTGCTCCCACAGCGCCGGGTCGCCCACGTACTTGTCCGTGCCGCGCTCCCCCAACCCGATCCGCACGCGGTAGTCCTTGAACTCCAACGTGGACAGGACAAGCTGAGTCAGTTCGATCGTGGCTTCCAACTCCTCTTCCAGTTGATCCGGCGTGCAAAACAGATGGGCGTCATCTTGCGTGAAACCTCGCACGCGAATCATGCCGCTCAGTTCACCGCTCTGCTCGTAGCGATACACCGTGCCGAATTCCGTCAATCGAACGGGCAGGTCTCGATAACTGCGGGGCATGGATTTATAGATATGCACGTGGTGCGGACAATTCATGGGTTTGAGCAAGAAACCCTCTTCGCGGACCAGCTCTTTCTCGGCTGCTTCTGCCACGGCGCTGGGGTCGCCACAGCAGGCCAAACCTTCGATTTGCCCCCAGCCCTCCTGGATAACCTCGGTCATTCGCTCGACGTTCTTGATGGCCCGGTGGCGCTCCTCGCCGGCGGCGCCCTCGGCCCGCTGGGCCGCATGTTTGAGGGCCAACAGCAGTTTGCCCCGATCGGTCTCGTACAGCGCCGGGAACTGGGAATCTTCATAGTAGGGATAGTGCCCACTGGTGCGGTACAACTCCAACCGCCCGATGTGCGGCGTATAGACCGGCTGATAGCCGCGTTCGAGCATCTGGCCCATCAGGAATTGTTCCAGCGCCATCCGGACAATGGCTCCGTTGGGCTGCCAGAGCACCATCCCGCTGCCGACTTCGGGGCTGATGGTGAATAGACCAAGCTCTTTGCCCAGTACCCGGTGGTCGCGGGCCTTGGCTTCTTCGAGCCGTTGCAAATACTCGGTGAGCGATTTCTTCTTGAAAAACGCGGTCCCATAGACGCGTTGAAGCTGTTTCTCGTTGACGTCGCCCCGGTAGTACGACCCGGCTACCTGCTTGATCTTGAAGGCGCCGATCATGCCGGTGCGCGGGATGTGCGGGCCGCGGCACAGGTCCTCGAAATCGGTGCCGGCGTTTTCGCCCGTGACGTAAAAGCTCAGGCAGTCGCCTTCGGCCCGGTTGGCGTTGTCGATCTTGTAGCGGTTACCCTCGGCTTCGAGCTTGGCCATGGCGGCGGTGCGGTCCATGTCCACGCGATTGAAGCGCCGATTCTCTTTGACGATTCGGGCCATCTCCGCTTCGATCTTCTCAAAATCCTCCGGCGTGATGGACCGTTCCAGGTCAATGTCGTAGTAAAACCCATCCTCCAGCGGCGGACCGTAAACCAGAGCGGCCTCGGGAAACAGCTTGCAGATGGCCTCGGCCATGACGTGAGCGCACGAATGGCGCAAGACGAGCAGCGCGTCGGCCAATTTGTCGTTCTTGGTCAGGAGTTGCAGACCGCAACCGTCAGGCAAGCTGCGACCGGCATCGACCACTTCGGTCACGCCGTCGACGGTGACCTTGGCAGCCACCGTGTCCTTTTGCAGGCGCGATCCGATCAGGCCGGCCACATCCAGCGCGGTGGCCCCAGCATCCACCGACATTTCGGATCCGTCGGGAAGGGTGATTTTCAGCACAAAACTCCGCAGCTCATCCTACCGGCCCCGCCGACCCGCCCGAGGTCGGCGCGTAAAAACGAAGAACGGCCTAGATTATCCCGACCCGCACCACAGCAGGCGCACACCAGCCTCGGCGAGAGACCGTCGTGGGCTAACATGTGATGAGTGTCATGGAATCTAAGCCGTCAACACTGTCGTGATCCTCAGTGCCGCCCGGGCCGTCAGACGCCCCGGCCATACCTGCGGCGGCACCGGATTCTGATGTCAATATATCACAGCTTTGGGCACGGTCAAGTCGCATTGGAAGGCCTCGCCCCCCCGCCGCCTTGCTACGGCCGCCGAGGATGCCCCAACCGACGACCTATACCGGGGTCGCAAATGAGTTACCGATCAAGGCATTGGCGATGCCGCTCAGCAGGGCCGTCACCAGGCCCGCAATCAAGGCCACGAATTCGTTGCTATAGAGGAACCCATTAATGTCCAGTTGCAGCACCACCAGGGCCCCGCCCAAGGCGTTAAGCCCGGCCAACACACCACCCATGTTCACGTCTCCTGTGCTTCGCTCGGCGGTCTTGGCCGCCGCCGATCGGCCGGATTCTACCGGCGGCATGTCCGGCGTGCCAGCCCTTCGTTGCGGCCCATCGAAAGCAGGCCTACCATGGCCCACGTGCCCAACACAGACCTCAGCAAGCACGTCGGCCTGGACCGCTGGACACTTGCGGTCGGGCTGCTGGCCTTACTGGTTCGGCTCGCCTATCTCACCGACGCATCGGCCGACCCCTCATTTGCCCACCCCATCATCGACGCCGGCGAGTATCATCGCATGGCCATCACCCTGGCCCAGGGATTCGACCCTTTCAACGGCGTGTACACCAGGCCGCCGCTGTATCCCCATCTTTTGGCGGGTCTGTACCGCATCGTCGGCCCCAGCGCATCCCTAGCCCGGATGCTCCAGGCGTTGCTGGGCGGGGCCACCGCGATGCTGACCGTCCTGATCGGCCGCCGCCTTTTCGACCGCCGAATCGGCCTGGCCGGTGGGATCATCGTGGCCCTTTATGGACCCCTGGTCTTCTTCGACGTCCGCCTGCTGGCCTCGGGCCTGGTGGTGTGTACCTTTCAACTGGCCCTATTGCTGACCTTACGGGCGTTCCAGCAATCCACGTTGCACGCCTGGCTCCTGGCGGGTCTGGGCATCGGTTTGGCCGCCCTGGCCCGTCCCAACATCCTTCTTTTTGCCCCCCTACCGTTTGTGTGGCTGGTCCTGAACAAGCCCAGGCAACGAACCGGCAATCTGCTGCGGGCCGGGCTCCTGACCCTGGGCGTAGCCGCGATGATCGCGCCGGTGACCCTACGCAACTACCGCGTATCGGGGGAGATCGTGCCCATTGCCGCCCTGGGCGGCATGAATCTTTATCTGGGCAACAATTCCCACGCCGCAGACACCTTGGCCGTTCGCCCGGGGCCCGAATGGGACCGGCTGGCCCGCCAGCCCCACGTCAACGGGCACGTCTCCACCAAGCAGGCCGAGGCATTCTTCATTGAAAAAGTGACTCAATTTGTCAGGGAGCAACCGGGGCGGTTCCTGGCAGGCTTGGCCCGCAAAGCCCGGCTGTTCTGCCATGCCATTGAAGTCCCACGGAACTTCGACCCTTATCTACACCGCGACTATTCCATCGTCCTGCAGGCCCTGTTCTGGCGAATCGGCTCGTTCGCCTTTCCGTTCGGGCTATTGCTGCCTCTGGCCATCTGGGGCATGGTTCGAGCCGGACCGCGCCGCCCCGGTGCGTGGCTGGCCGTCGGGTTTGTCGTTTGCCTGGCGTTTTCAGTGATCTTGTTCTTTACCGCCAGTCGTTACCGCCTGCCGATCGTCCCACCGCTGGCCATTTTCGCGGTGGCGGGCGCCGTCCATATCTATCGGCAATGGACGTCAGGCCAACGTCGCCGGGCCGCCGGATCGTTATCGTGTGTTTTGGTCGCGGCCATCCTGGTGAATCTGCCCATCACCACTCCCTACGACGGCGTCAACTTCCAGGCGGAGCTTTATCAAA
>JBHHVM010000156.1:0-7558 GCA_046754265.1 Phycisphaerae bacterium | reverse complement strand
CACGATTATCTGATGGGCGCGGTGCAGACCACGCGCGGCTGTCCCTTTGACTGCGAATTCTGCGACGTGATCCACCTGTTTGGCCGGCAGCCGCGCCATAAGGCGATCGACAGCGTACTGGCCGAGGTGGCGGCATTGGAAAAGCTGGGCATGCGGATGGTGTTTTTCTGCGACGACAACTTCATCGGCCGGCCCAAGTATGCCAAAGACTTGCTCAAGGCGCTGATCCCATTGAACAACTCGTTTGATCGGCCCATCGGCTTTACGACGCAGTTGACCATCAACGTGGCCGACGACGAGGAAATGCTGGAGTTGCTGGCCGACGCGAACTTTCATTGGGTGCTCATTGGCTTGGAGTCGCCCCGGGAAGCCTGTTTGCGTGAGGCCAACAAGCCACAGAACGTGCGGATGAACCTGATCGAGGCGGTCCGCCGAGTTCACTCGTACGGCGTGCTGGTCAAGGGCAACATGATCGTGGGGTTCGATCACGACGACCAGGACATCTTTCGGGAGATCTATGACTTCCTGCTGGAGTGCGGCATCGTCAACACCGGTCTGAGTCTGCTCAAGGCCTATCCGGGGACGCCGCTGCTGGCCCGGATGCAGCGCGACGGGCGCTTGATCGAAGTGGGCGACGACATCTATTCCGATGTGACGCGTTCGGTCACCAATATCATTCCCAAGCAGATGAGCCGGGTGGAGCTCTTTGAGGGCTATAAGTGGCTGTTCGAGAAACTCCGCTCCTGGGATTATTTTGAGGCCTGCGCCAACACGATGATCGATTCGGTCCAGCGGGCACCGAATGTGCCCCGCAAGGGGACGCCCGATCCTGAAAAGGTGCAGGTGGTGCGCAAAGCCCTGGACGATGCCGAGCCGGACGTCAAGAGAACTGTCAAAGGCGTCCTGCAAAAAGTCTGGCGGAAAGCGCCGTTTCTGATGGAGCGGATGGTCTCGACGACGTTCAGGTTCGGCGGCGTGGCTTTGGCGTCGCGACGGGCGCTGGAGGCGCTGCAAGAGCGGATCGACGTGGAGGCGTCCGATAGTTTCAAGCCGGAGATCATCCACACGTCGCCTCCCATCCCGGCGGGTTTCAAGGAAGCGTTGCAGTGGAAAGCGTTTCCGACATCGTATGAATTGCTGACCAAGGGGCTCAAAGACACGGCTGACCTGCCCGAGGGCTTGATTCGAGTCTGGAAGTCGTTCCTGATTCGGTGGCATGCCTCCTTCGAGAGTTTTGAGGACTTCCACTTCGAGCATTTGCGGGAATTGTGCGACCGGACCATCGAGGAGGCCAACACCGGCCAATTCGAGCGGTCTCACGTTTTGGCGGACACCGACGGTCTGTCTGGGGTCCAGCTTCGGCGGCTGGCCAATGAAGTGCTGGTCAGCGTGGAGCAGGACCTGCGAGGCGTGGAGGTCAACGTTGATCTGGTGCCGGTCACGATCCACACCCAGGGTCCGAACGGACACTGAGGCAGGTCGATGATGGGGGTGGGCGCGGCTGAACGAACGGGAGTAGCTCTAAGCGGTCGGCGTGATGTTGAATGTGGTTAATCGGCCCGGTTTGGAATGGGGGATTCGTGCGATTTAGTCGGTCGAAACGATGGCTGCACCTTGGCCTGCTGCTGGGCATGCTTTTTGCGTGCGCGGGCGTCCAGGCCCAGGGGTTGAGCGCGACCGACTTTCGACAGATCGGGCTGCAGGGTTACGGAGACTCGGCCAACAGCTACTCCTGGGCCCTGGCCTGGTTCAAGGGCAAGCTCTACATCGGCACCAACCACAACTTCTTGTGCATCATTCGGGCCGGTGTCACCTCGCCGGGGCTCAATCGCGTGGAGTTGCCGGGCGAATGCGCCGATCAGCTTCTCGATGACGACGTGCGCGGCCGAATCTACACGTACGATCCCGCCACCAATCAGGTGGCATTGGTCTACGTTTCTCCAACATTCAAGGCGCTGACTTCCGACGGTCTACAAAAGGACGTGGCCCGCGACGCCGGCTATCGCACCATGGCGGTTTTCACCGAGAAGGACGGGTCCGAGTCGCTTTACATCGGCACGTTCACCTCTTCGCGCCTGCCCCAACCCCCGGCCCGGTTGCTGCGCACCGGCGACGGGCTCCACTTCGAAGAGGTGGGGGGGGACGATGGGGGCCAGACGTTTCGGTCCTATCGATCGTTGACGGTTTTCCGCAATCGTCTCTATGCCATAGGCCTGAGCAGCGACACGGCTGCACCGGTCCTGCTGGAAGCTGAGGATCCCAGGTCCGGCACGTTTCGCACGGTCAGCGAGCCGCATTTCGGCGACCCGGTCAACCTGGGGGCCTTTGAGTTGGCGGAGTTCAAGGGTCACCTGTATGTGGGGACGTTTTCGGCCGACGCGGGGTTTCAACTGCTCAAGACGCCCGCCCTGGGCAGGCCGCCCTATGAATTCATCCCCGTTCTGGTGCGCGGGGCGTACCGGGGCATTCGCAGCCAGAGCGTGCTGAGCATGACTGTTTTCAAGGATCAGTTGTACGTCGGCACGGGCATCTTTTATGGCAGCTTTGCCCTGTTGGATGATTTTAAGCCCGGGGCTTCGGAAGTGCTGCGGGTCAACGGTGACGACACTTGGGAGATCCTGGTCGGCGAGGCCCGCGACACCCCCGACGGTTTCAAGGAGCCGCTCAGTGGTTTGCCGGGCGGCTTCGGCAATCCGTTCGTGGGGTACTTGTGGCGCATGGTGGTCCATGAAGGCGTGCTCTATGCCGGGACGCTGGACACGGCGGTCCTGGCCCAGTACGTCCAGGGCATCAATATCGACAACGTCGAAGAGGGCAGCGAGTTGGACCAGTGGTTGGACGATCACCCCGAGGTGCGCGACTTTGCCCAGCAGGCTGAACTCGACGAGGCGGGTGACATCATTGCGGCACTGGAAGGCGGCTTTGACCTTTGGTCCACAACCGACGGGGTGGACTGGACAATGGTGACCAAGACCGGCTTCGGCGATGAGTTCAGCTATGGGGTGCGGACCTTTGCGTCCACGCCTGTGGGGCTGTTCGTCGGATCGGCCAATCCCTTCCTGGGCACCCGTTTGTTTTTGGGCCAGCCGCCTAATACCGATACCGACGGCGACAGCTTCGCCGACGATGTGGACAATTGCCCCACGATCTGGAACCTGTCGCAGGCCGACGCCGACAGCGACGGGATCGGCGACCGCTGCGATCCGGACGATGACGGCGATTGCATTCCCGACGAGCAGGACGCCGCGCCGCAACGGGCAGATGACCCCGGCCCGGATCTGGACGGCGACGGCCTGCCCGATGCGTGCGATCCGGACGATGATGATGACGATGTTCTGGACCTGCAGGACAACTGCCCGGCGGCCGCCAACTTCGACCAGGCTGATGCCGATGGCGACGGGCGGGGCAATGCGTGCGACGCCCGCGACGGCAGTGACTTGGCCGGCCAGATCGAAACGGGTGAAGCCACGGCTGAGCCCACCGAGGGGCAGACGTTGGTGCTGGCGGGTGACTCTTCTTCGGGGGGCGGGTCGAGCCGGCGCGGGGCCGGCGCGATGTGCGGCACGGGCGCCTTGGCCGGTGCGGGGGCGTTTCTGCTGGTGATGCTGGGGTGGCGCAACCTCACGTCCGGGCGTCTTCTGGGCATGGCCCTGATGCTTTCAACGGTATGGGCTGGACCTGCCCATGCGGAGGGCCTGACCAAAAAAGAGTTCCGGCAAGTCGGCGAGCAGGGTTTTGGGGATCTGAGCAACAGTTATGCCTGGGGCATGGCCTGGTTCAAGGGCAAGCTGCTGATCGGAACGAACCATAACTTCCTTTGCACGGTGCGGGCTGGGTCGGCTGCTTCGGGATTGAATCGCCTGTCGCTGCCCACAAGCTGCCAGGACGAGATCGAGGACATCGATTTTCGGGGGCGGATGTACGCCTACGACCCGGCCACCGGGCAGGTCGAACTGGTCTACCTGTCGCCGGTCGTGCTTTCGTTACGCTCCGACGGCAGCGAAACGAGTCTGGCCCAGGATGCCGGGTACCGGACCATGATGGTGTTTCGGGAACCCGACGGCACCGAGGCGTTGTACGTGGGGACGTTTACGTCGTCGAGCGTGTCGCGACCCGTGGCCAGGATTCTGCGCTCGACCGATGGTCTCCATTTTGAGGACGTCCACGTCGATGCCGGCGCCGGGCAGGAATACGTCAGCTTCCGCTCGTTCGCCGTCTATAAGGATCGCCTGTTCGTGTTGGGCAAGCCGGCCGGCAACTCGGCGTTCATCCTGATGGAGAGCAAAGACCCCGCCTCGGGTGTTTTTCGTGAAGTCAGCGATTTGTCCTTCGGCAGCTCCGAGAACGGCGGGGCTTTTAATCTGGAAGTCTTCGCGGGGTTTTTGTACGTGGGCACGTTCGGCCCCATCGACGGCTTTCAAGTGGTCAAGACCGACGCGACCGGCACGCCACCCTATCGCTTTCAGGCCGTGGTGGTGGACGGCGGCTACCGGGGTATCGGCAGCCAGACCGTGTTGAGCATGCTGGCCTACAAGGATCACCTTTACGTGGGCAGCGGGACCTGGTTCGGGTCGTTGACGTTGCTGCCGGATTTCGTGCCCAAACCCTCAGAGGTGCTGCGTATCAGCGCCGATGATTCGTGGGAACTGGTGGTGGGGAACGCTCGGGAAACGCCGGCTGGTTTCAAAGAGCCGATCAGCGGAAAACGGGCCGGCTTCGGCAATCCGTTTATCGGGTACATGTGGCGCATGGTCGAGCACGACGGCGTGCTGTACGTCAGCACGTTGGACACCTCGGTGTTTCTGCAATACGAGGACGAGCTGTCGTTCGCAGATCTGCTGCCCCCCGAGAAGATCGGGCCCTACCTGAATGACAACCCCGAGTTGCTCGATACCTTGGGAGATATCCCCGCGGCCGAGATGTTTGACTTCCTCACCGCCTATGAGGGCGGGTTCGATTTGTGGTCCACCACCGACGGCGTGGAATGGACCCAGATCACGCATACCGGTTTTGGAGACGAGTTCAACTACGGCATACGCACCTTCGCCTCGACGCCGGTGGGGCTGTTTGCCGGGTCGGCCAACCCGTTCTTCGGCCTGAAACTTTACCTGGCCCAACCCGGCGGGGCGGATTCCGACGGCGACGGCCAGGTCGATCCACAGGACAACTGCCCCCTGGCCTGGAACCTGAGCCAGGCCGATCTGGACGATGACGGTATCGGCGATGCGTGCGACCCCGACGACGACGGGGACTGCATCCCCGACGGCCAAGACGGGGCCCCGCGAGTTGCCCAAGCGTCAGATATTGACACTGACGAAGATGGCCAGCCGGACTTGTGCGACCGCGACGACGATGGCGACGAGGTGCCCGACCTTCAGGACAACTGCCCGCTGACCCCCAACCTGGTGCAGTTGGACGCGGACAGCGACGGGCTGGGCGATGTCTGCGATGCAGGAACTGAAGGGTCGTCAACCGACCTGGGCGCCCAGGGCAGCTCAGCCCGGCCACCCGAAGAAGTCGCCCAACGGGTTGATTCAGGGAGTACAGGCTCGGCCGGGGCGAATGCCCAGTCCCCGTGCGGGGCGGGCATGCTGTGCGGGTTCGCGGTCAGCTTGGCCGGGATCACCTTAACGGGCCTGCTCAGGCCTAGACGTGGTGGCGGGCAATCTGCCGCGCGCTGAAAGAAGTAAAGAATCCGTCAAAGCACACTTGCGAGCGTCATGGATGTCGTCAGATCGCGTGTCAAGGAAGTTGCCCGGGCTAGTCGCGGTGGGATGCGTGGGCCTGTGCCTCTTGACGATGGCGTGCAACGGGCGGCGTCCGTCGTCGTCGTCGGTCGCGCCGGCCATTCCGCCAGGCCAACCGGCGAGTGGACCCGGCGGGCGAGACTATCCTCACGCCAAAGTGATTTCGGCGCGGTTCGAGACCGGCGGCGACGAATACTGGCTGTTTCAACCGGCCGACCCTGAGCCGGACGAAGCGCCGGTTGTCGTGTTTCTGCACGGATTCGGGGCCGTTGAACCGTGCCCCTACGGCGCCTGGATTCAGCACATCGTGCGCAAGGGCCATATCGTCATCTACCCGCGCTATCAGGCCAGCGTCCTTTCGTCGATTGCCCAAATGCCGGACAACGCACTGGGTGCGGTTCAGTCGGCGTTGGACCGACTTGGCCGAGACGGGCCTGTCCGCCCGCGCTCCGACAAGATGGCGTGGGTGGGCCATTCCTTCGGGGGCATGTTGGCGGCGAACCTGTCGGCCGGTTCGGTCGGTGGCGCCTTGCCGCCCCCCGCGGTCCTGATGTTGGTTGAGCCTGGGGGGACCCGGAATTTTGAGGTCGCGTCGCTGGCGGGCCTGCCGGTCGATACGTTGGCGCTGCTCATCCTGGGCGATGCGGATGATCTGGTCACCGAGCAAGACGTGCAACCGTTTGTCACAGCCCTGTCGGAATTGCCCGGCGGGCAGGCAGAGATGATCACCATCCGGTCCGACCTCCGGGGGTCCACGCCGCTGGTGGCCGATCACTTTGCACCGTTGGCGGTCGATGACGGGTTCGGGCCGGCCCAGGCCGATGCCGGGGCGGGCAGACGGCGGCGCGAATGGCGTCGTCGATTGCAGTCCACGTCGCTGTTGACCCAGGCCTTGGAACAGTCCGATGCGCCGCCGGACACCTTGGATTTTTATGGGTATTGGAAACTCCTGGATGGGTTGGTCGATGCCGTTTTTCGAGGCCGAAATCGGGAGTTCGCCCTGGGCAACACCGATGCGCAACGATTCATGGGCGTTCGCTCGGACGGGACGGCTGTGACCCCACTTCAGGTCCAATCGTTGGGGCCTTAGTTGCCAGTGGCGTTAGGGGCAGGTTGGGGCGACGTGGTTGAACAGCGGCATGATGGAGCCGAAATCGTCGGGGGTGATGATTCCGTCCTGATTGACATCGTACTGCGGCCCGGCCGTCGCTGCGGTTTGGCCGAAGAAGAACCTGACTATGGACGCGTCGCCGGTGGTGACCCGTCCATTGCGATCGATGTCGCCGTGCAGGGTGCGAACCGTCAACGTGCCCACCAAATCGCCCGCCAATTGGATCGCGCAACAGTCCTCGTCCGGCAGGGGGGGGGCGAAGGTCAGCGTCACCTCGTTGCTGGTGGCCGATACGGTTGCGGCTCCTGCGTAGACCGTATTGGCGCAGGTCACCGTGGCGTTGACGTTGGCCACGGTCGCACCGGTGGCAAGCAGGATTTTCCGCACGCCGCCCGCCCGGGGTTCGATGTTGTTGGACAGGTTTAAGCCCAGCTCGGCCCCGTTGTGATCCAGCAGGCTGATGGCGGTCAGGGCCGTCTCAAAAAACTCGAACGCGCCCAAGTCCACGACCGCACCGGCGGCGTCGGGGACGCCCGTGTCGGGGGTGAGCAGGTCGTTGACCAAGCGGGCCAGACCCGAGACATCGCTTAGCGTATCGGCCCCAATTGCGGTGGAATCGCCCGCATCGATGATCGCTGACCCGGGTGAAAGCCGGTAATCGCGGCCGGCGGCGTTCACAAAGGCTGGATCGACGTTTACA
>JBHHVM010000155.1:0-7574 GCA_046754265.1 Phycisphaerae bacterium | reverse complement strand
CCCCGCTTTTATGACCGCGTGCAATCCATCGAGGTGGTTTTGGATGTGGAGGGCGATGACTTCGCCGTGGACATGATCGTCACCGCCGGGCGAAATAACTTCATCGCCCATGAAAAAGGGGCGGATGTCTTCGCCTCGATCGATTTGATCGTGGACAAGCTCGAGCGCCAACTCACCCGACACAAGGAACGGTACAGGAATCGCAAGCACCTTTCCAAGAACGTGGACAAGTTCGCAGAGGGCTAGCCGGACCGGAATAGGAAACGCTATCGAATGAAGCTCAACGACTTCGTCAACACCCAGGCCATCATCCCCGAATTGGCTGCCACGGATCGAAACGGCGTAATCCGCGAGTTGGTCAATTCGCTCGCCGAGCATGGGGCCATCGACGCATCGCGGGCCGATGGAATCGCCCAGGCGGTCATCTATCGGGAAAACCAGGGCAGCACCGGTTTTGGCAAAGGGGTGGCGGTGCCCCACGTCAAGCACGATGCGGTCACCAAGACCGTGGCCACGGTGGGCCGATCCAGTCGGGGCGTCGATTTCGCCGCCCTGGACCGGGCCCCGGTTTACACGGTCGTGCTGCTGATCAGCCCCAAAAGCGATCCGGATTCGCACTTGGCTGCCATGGAAAAGATCTTTCGGCATCTTCGGGAGGACCATTTCCGGCGGTTCCTTCGCCAATCCGACACGCGGGAGAAAATCGCCGATCTGATCGTAGAGGCGGACGAGTCGCCTTCGGATTGAGGCGGGGACACGCACGACAGGAGCGCCGCGGGACGGGTGTTGGCAGGTGTGGATGCAGAATCGAACCAGGCCGAGACAGTTGTGCGTATCGTGAACCAGGCGGGTCTTCACGCCCGCCCGGTCATGGCTTTTGTGGACTTGGCCAACACCTACCAGGCGTCGCTCTGCGTGTCCAAGGGAGAGTGTCGGGTGGATGGCAAAAGCCCCATGGAGATGATGTTGCTCGAAGCTCCCCAAGGCACGGAGTTGCACCTTGTCGCCACGGGGGCCGACGCCCAAGACTTGGTGGCCGACCTGGCGAAGCTGGTGGCCGGCGGATTCGGTGAACCGTAGGAGCTTGCCCCAAAGGCAACAGGGGTGGCCGGCGCAGCGGTGTGGTGAGAAGGAACAGGGATGGAGATTTTCACCGGAACGGCCGTGGCCCCGGGCGTTGCCGTGGCCGAGGCAGTGGTCCTGGAGGGCGAGGATCACCGGATTCCGCTGCGCACCGTCCACGCCGAGGACGTGGCTGGCGAGTTGAAGCTGCTGGCCGCGGCCCTGGAACAATCCATCGCCGAACTCCATGAGCAGTACGAAGAGCTCGTCGAGCATGCCGGTCGGGACGCAGCCGACGTCTTCCGTTGGCACATCGGGGTCCTGGAAGACTCGCGCATTCGCGACGAAATCGAGCAACAGATCACAAAGCGTCGCCATTCGGCGGCCTACGCCACCAGCACCATCATGCGCAAACAGCAACGGCGGTTCATGCAGATGCACGATCCTCTGTTGGCCGAGCGCATCCGCGACGTCCAGGACATCGAGCGCCGCCTGCTTCGCCATATCCTGGGCGAAAAACGTGAAGACCTGGCCCATTTGACCAAACCGGTCATTCTGGTGGCCCATGATTTGCCGCCTTCGTTGACGGCGACACTGGGTGGCACCAAAGTCGTGGGCCTGGCGTTGGACGCGGGCGGGGCGACTTCGCACACCGCCATCCTGATGCGGGCCTTGGGCAGGCCGGCCGTGATCGGGGTGACTGATATCGCCACTCGGGTCAGCGGTGGCGACCTGGTGGTTGTGGACGGCTCCAACCAACTGGTCATCGTGGACCCCGACCCAGCCACGCTGGCGGACTACAAGTCTCGCCATGAGAGTTTCGTCCGTCTGACCGACGAACTGGACCACCTGCGCGATCTGGAAGCGGTCACCAAGGACAATCAACCCATCAGGCTGCTGAGCAACATCGAGTTCCCCGAAGAAGCAGCCAAGGCGATCGAAAAAGGGTCCGATGGTATCGGCTTGTACCGAACGGAGTTTTTATTCCTGAGCCGTCGCACCGAGCCGACCGAAGACGAACAACACCAGGCCTACAAACAGGCCATTCAAAGCGTCGACGGCCGACCCGTGATCATTCGGACCTTCGACTTGGGGGCCGACAAGTACACCCAGGACAAAAGCTACGAGCGCGAACCCAACCCCATGCTCGGGCTGCGCTCCATCCGATACAGTCTTCAGAACCTGGACATGTTCAAAGTGCAGTTGCGGGCCATTCTGCGGGCTTCGGTCCTGGGGGACGTCCGCATCATGTTTCCCCTGATCGCCTCGCTGATGGAACTGCGGCAGGCCAAAATGGCCGTCCACGATGCCATGGAGGACCTGGAGGAGGCCGGAATCGCCTTCGATCGCGATATGGCGGTGGGCATGATGCTCGAGACCCCCGCAGCAGCCATGCAATGCGAGCATTTCGCCCGGGAAGTGGACTTTATCAGCATTGGGACCAACGACCTGGTGCAGTACATGCTGGCTGTGGACCGCGGCAACGAGCGCGTATCCCGCTATTACAGCGCCTCCCACCCGGCCGTGCTTCAATGCCTGCGAAACGCGATTCGGGCTTGTAACAAGATGGGGGTTGACGTTAGTCTATGCGGTGAGATGGCTGGCCAGCCGTTGCACTGCTTGGTGCTGCTGGGGCTGGGGTTGCGGTCATTCTCGATGGCCCCGGCCAATGTGCCGGAGATCAAGAAACTCGTTCGCCTGACCACCATCACCCACGCCGAACGCGTGGCCAGGCGGGCCTTGACGTTTGAAACTGAACGCCAGGTAGCCAACTACCTGCGCGATGAAACCAGAAAGTTGCTGCCCGAAGACCCCATCTAGTCGACCAGGGGACGGATCGGGCGGCTGGACAAGGTATTCGCAACGGGACCGGCAGGATCCGGTCCGGCAGGCGACAACGAATCGTTCGACTTTTGCGACCAAGGGAGTGACTTCAGACCGGACCGTCGACCACTGGGTGATCGATTTTACCGTGGATGGGGACATCCGCTTTGTCTCGCACCGGGACATGCTTCGCCTCTTTGGGCGGGCGGTGGTGCGGGCCAAACTGCCGATTCGGTATTCGGAAGGCTTTAATCCCCGCCCCAAGCTCAGTTTGCCCCTGCCCCGACCGGTGGCGGTGGCTTCGAACGCCGAGCGTCTGGTGCTGGAGTTGACCGGGCAGGTCAGTGCGGAGCACGTGTTGACCCGCCTCGGTGAGCAGATGCCTGAGGGCATTGAACTGGTGGCCGCACGGCAAGTGCAGCCGGGCCAGGGCGGCTCACCTCAAACGGTCAGGTATCGCTTAACCCTGCCCATCTCCGATCCAGAGGCGGTCGCCCGTCGAGCCGTTGTTCTGCTGGACCCCTGCCCCGCTCTCGTCAAACGGACGAACCCGAAAACCGGCAAGACCAAGGATCTGGACATCAGGCCATTCATGGAATCGATCGAAGTCGGCCACAATCAGATCGACATGGTGTTGCGCGTGACGCCTAACGGATCGGCCCGGCCCGGCGAAGTCGCAATCGCCCTCGGTCTGGATGCGCACCGGGTCAACCATCGGGTTCGCAGATTGGAGGTCCAATGGCAGTAGAATCCGCAACACCTCAGGAATCGAGGCCCCCCGCGAAAAAACGAACCCGCCGGGCCGGCTCGCGCAAAAAGACCGGCCCCAAGAAGAAGACCGCCGGCGATTCGGACGGCAATTCCGAAAGCTCGGCTTCGCCCGATCAAACCAAGACGGCGCCGGCCCAGAGCAAGACCGGCAAGAAGAAGATGGTCGCCAAACATCGAGCGTCCTCGACCAAGAGCAAGTCGGTCAAGTCGGTCAAGAAAAGCACCAGGCCCAAGTCGGCGAAAACGGCCAAGAAATCCGCCGACGCACCGGCTCAGTCGTCGCCCACCGCCCGAGGCGGCCGGCAGCTTGTGGCCGGTTCCACCGACGCCCACACCAAAGGCAAATCACCCCCCAAGCCCCGCCGGGCGCAAGCTTCGCGGAAGGCATCTTCGGCCGACCGTGCCCCTGAAAAGGACCGCCACCCCGATCGCAGGCCAGGCGACGGCACGAGTCGAAAGAGTTCCGTCGCCCCCAGGTCCGATGCGCTGCCGGTGGCCGACGACTCTTTTGGGATCGGTCTGCTGGACGAGCCTGTCGCACTCGATGAGCAGAGCATCAAGCCCGACCCCGTGACACAGGCCGATCCAGCGCCTCGCGATAAGGCCCCCAAGCGCCGGGCAAGTAAACGGGGCCAAACCGTCACCGACAAGGCCAAACGAACCTCCACCCGGCAACCCGCCTCCAGGCGCGCTGGCCCCGACGATAAACGCGCCGCCAAGCCCGCCGCCAAAGCAAGGTCCAGCCAACCCGCCGCCGTCCGCTCGCTGGGCGCCGGCGAGTATGAAATGATTATCAACACCGCCCAGGGCGACGAATGCCGAATCGCCGTGCTCGAAGGCGGGCGCCTGGAAGAACTGTACATCGAACGGCAAAGCGCCGAATCTCACGTCAGCAGTATCTACAAAGGCAAAGTGACCAACGTCGAGCCCAGCATTCAGGCGGTCTTCGTTGATTTCGGGCACCCCAAGAACGGGTTCCTGCACATCTCCGACGTGCATCCGCAGTATTTCCCCAACGGCAAGGGCACCGCTGAGGACGTGGGGCGCAAGATACCCCGGCGTGAACGCCCGCCGATCCAAAAGTGTTTTCGGCGAGGCCAAGAGGTGCTCGTCCAGGTCACCAAAGAGGGCGTGGGCACCAAGGGTCCCACGTTGACCACTTACCTGTCCATTCCGGGCCGATTCCTGGTGATGATGCCCGGCATGAAGCGTCTGGGCGTATCCCGCAAGATAGAGGACGAAGCCGACCGGCGCAGCATGCGCGACGTGCTCAACCAACTGGACCTTCCCCAGGGCATGGGTTTTATTCTGCGGACGGCGGGCCTGGGGCGCACCAAACGGGAGCTGCAGCGAGATCTCAACTACTTGCACCGCCTGTGGAAGATCATTGCCGATCGCGTGCGCCAGCTAGGGGCCCCAGCCGAGCTGTATCAAGAGTCCGACCTGGTCATCCGCACCATGCGAGACGTGCTAAGCACCGACTTTAAGCGCATCGTGGTCGACAGCGAAGAGACGGCCGCCAAGGCCCGCGAGTTCTTGAAAATCGCGTTGCCGCGTACGCCCGACATGGTCACCCTCCACACGGGCCCGGTGCCGGTTTTCCATCACTACGGGATCGAAGACGCCATCGAGCGGATCAACGCTCGCAAGGTCCCCTTGGCTTCGGGCGGTTCCATCATCATCGAGCAGACCGAAGCCATGGTGACCATCGACGTCAACAGCGGCACCTTCCGGTCCGTTTCCGACGCCGAGGAAAGCGCCTTTAGAATCGACATGGAGGCCGCCGAAGAGATCGCCCGTCAGTTGCGACTGCGAGACTTGGGGGGCTTGGTGGTCTGCGATTTTATCGATCTACGCGATGAACGGCACAAGCGCGAAGTGGAGCGCTGTTTGCGCAACGCCCTGAAGAAGCACAAGGAGCGGGCTCGTATCCTGAGAATGAGCCAGTTCGGCCTGATCGAAATGACCCGCCAACGACAGCGTAGCTCGATCCGCCAGAGCATTTATAGTGAATGCCCCGATTGCCGCGGTTCAGGCCTGGTCAAAAGTCCGGAATCGATGGCCTTGGAGGTGATGCGGGTCATTCAGATGGCGGCCCACCAACGGAGAGTTTCCAAAGTGGCCGTTATCGTGGCACCGGAGGTCTGCGTCCTGGTGCAAAACGTGCAGCGTGCGGCGCTACACAACCTGGAGACCGAGACGGGCACTGTCATCACCATTGACGGTAGCGAGGACCATTCGCGAGAACAGATCACCTGCCGGTGCCAAGACCAGCGCGGCCGGTCGGTGGCCTCTCCGGAATAACCTCTGATGAGCCGGCATCGGGATAGGCTTCTCTTACGGATCGTGATTCAATCTCGCCGACTCAAGCGTGGCCGGGGGGTCTGGACCCTCGCGTTGTTGGCCGGGGCCGGTTCGGGTTGCCACCAGCGCGTGGCCGTGGACCACTATCCGCCCGGCGTGCTGCGCGTTCGCTACATACCTGCCGGCAGCTACACCGAGTGCCTGCTGGCCAGCACGGTGATGTGTGCCAACTACGTCACCGACTCGCGACGTTTTAGTCTGCCCCGCACCCGCGACGAACTTCAGGCCGCCGGCTTGGACGCCACCCGGGTGGCCGACATGGCCCGGTGGCTCGCGTCGGACCGCTTGACCCTCCAACCCTTGACCGGGCAATTCAGCGACCAGGAGTTGGTCGGGCTGGGCTGGTGGCTCAATAAGGGCCGATATCCGGTGATCTGTGTGATGAACAAACACGCCGGGAATGCCGAATATAACCATGCGGTGGTGGTGATCGGTACGGAAGGGCCGGGCCCGGTGGATCAAGCCCAGGCCGTTTTCATTCTCAACCCGGCTTCGCCCCGCCGAATCGAACGCCTCGAGCCGCTGGCCTTTCGCCACTACTGGAACACGGCCGGGCGAATTATGCTGCCGTTGTACCAGACGCCGCCCCAGGCCCTCAAGAATCCAGGGGTGGCCGGAGCTTCGCCATGAAACATCTGTTGATATTGTCCATGGGCTGCACGGGCCTCCTGTTCGCAGCCTCGGCTCAAGGAGATGATCGGACCGCGACCAGCATCGCGCCGCCGGACCGACCGCTACCGGTCAGCCTGGCTCAGTTCCAGGCCCTACAAAGGCTCTCGGCCCAGCCCGATCACGCCTGGGTCGCCGATACCAGTGCCGCTTACAGTCCAGAGCGCGCCCGGGACATGACCGAGGCCGGTGTGGTTGCCACCCAGCTCGTCGTCCCCGCATCGATTCTGCTGTTCCTGGCTATGGCCGCGCCGCTTTGAACTACCCACCGAGCCTCCGCTGCGACCGGTAAACTTAGGTCCGCAAGTGGTTTATCTCTTCTCACCCTGTGCTTCGATAAGTCTCTATAACCCCAATACCGTGTGAACACGTGATAATCGGCGCGATGGCGGATCGCCTTCGCCGGTTTTATCTTCTAGTTTTTTTCCGAGCCTTGAGCAGTGGAAATGATCGGCCCGGCTGCCCTACAATCTGCCGACCGTGTAAGGCACGGCCTCGCCACTCGTCGATCGTTCGACGGGGTGACCGTCGCCACGATTAGGGAGTGGATGGAAGTGACACAGGCCCCGACTCTTGAAAGCCTGCGGCAGCACGACTTGGTCATTCTGCGGCGCCTTCGCCAAGGACCGCTCACTGAATTCGAGCTGACCAACGAAGTGGCGGAGCACTCCGGCTATTCGCACGAACAGGCCGGAAGCAACATCGGCGAGTGGCTGGAAAAGCTAACCGCCAGCGGCCTGGTCTGGAGTGGGCGACTGCACAACAGCAACGGTCAGTATATCCTGGCCGCCGCCTTGACCCGGCAGGGGCGCGAGTTGGTCGGCTGACTAAACAAGCACTCTACGCGGGTCCAGCACGCCTTGACGCGGCAGGCCCGCGATATC
>JBHHVM010000154.1:0-7657 GCA_046754265.1 Phycisphaerae bacterium | reverse complement strand
GGGGTCAGCCAGGGCGTCGGCACCGGCTGCCTTGGCGTCGGCTAACAGGCAGTATCCGCCCTGCCCTTGACCGGTCAGCGGCGAATCGACCGCCAGATCGAAGGCGTAACCCCAGGCCAACAACCGGACCCGGATGGTGGCACTGCGCCCGGTCGATGAGAATGCGTCTCGCTGACCCGTGAAATACCAACCGGCCAACGCAAGCCCCACAAGCAGAACTACCCCCGTGACGATTCGGGCCCTGCCGCGGAACCGAAAAAAGACCATCGAGCAAGCCCCGGCCAACACGCCGAGCAGCGGTCCGCGCGAGCGGGTCAAACTAAACGCATAGATAAGCACGCCGACGGCCAACAATCCCGCCAACCCCAGCCAAAGATGGCGCAAGCCCCGGCGGGTGATGATCGATTCGACAGAGCCGACCACCGCGCTGACGCCGATCAAAATCCCCGGAATCAAACAGGCGGCCAACAGCAGCGGGTTGCCGATGGGATACGAGGCCCGCAGTGTCGGATTCCGCACCGCGTGGTAGGCGATGGCCAGAACGGCGGCCAGCAGGCAAATCACCACCAGGGACAACGCAGCCGCCCGGGCTGCGACCCGATTAAGGCCCAACCCCAACGCAAAAGCCCAGACGATCTGTATGCCCAGCAAAACAGAGCCGCCCAGGGCATAGGCTGGGGCATTCGACCAACTCATGCTGGCGAAAGACCAGGCCCCGTAGGCCAGCATCAAAAACTGAGCGGCTGCCAGCAGGGGAATGTGCTTCTTGCCCATGGGCTGGGTAATGTCTTCACCCTCGACCAGCGCGTCGGCCTGGGCTGGGGTCAGGTCATCCGACAGGACTTCATCGCCTTGTCGGGGTCGAACGCCCAGCACCAATCCCAACACCAACACAGCCGCAGCGGTCCCCATCCCGAAAACCAGCGACTTGATGGCCACGCCCCGGGCGGTGGTCTGGCTGAATTGCAGATTCAAGACTTCCACCACCGCCCGCAGCGGCGAATCAGCCCCCCATTCAACGGCTCCGTCGTGCAGGATTTCCCGGTGGGCCCCGCCGGTCATCAGAAAGACGCCTGCCAACGTCGCGCACACCAGGCAGACCATGACCACGTGCGCAGGTCGCACCTGGTCCGGGTCGCTGATGCGGATGACGTTCCTTACCGGGCTGACGACCATGCGGTGCTCCTCACCCCTGTGGTACGGCCAGCCCGTGTCGGAGTTTCAAGGTGTCTCAATGAACCGGGTCCCTAGCCTTCCTTGGCCGAGGTCGGCGGATGCCACACGGTGTCCTGCACGCCGGCCTGAGTATTGGCCAGTCGGGCCCAGGCGAACAGTAGATCGCTCAAACGATTCAGATAAACCACCGTCGCCGGCCCAACGTCTTCGATGCCAGCCAGACCCACCACCACCCGCTCAGCCCGCCGGCAGATGGTTCGGGCCAGGTGTAGCCGGGCGGCTAATTCACAACCCCCGGGCAACACAAAATGTTTCAACGCCGCGACGCCCGCCGCCGCCTGGTCGATCCAGGATTCCAACTCCGCCGATTCGGCGGCCGACAGCGTCGGCGTGCGCGGCCCCCGTTCAGGGTCGGCCAACTCAGCCCCTACAACGAACAGGCATTCCTGCACGCGACTCAACTTCTCGGCCAGTTCTGCATCGGTGCAACCGGCCCGGGCCAGACCCACGGCTGCGTTCAGTTCGTCCACTTCGCCGTAAGCGCCGACCCGCGGGTGCTCCTTGCCCACGCGCCCACCCGATCCCAACTGCGTTTGGCCGTCGTCGCCTTTTCGAGTGTATAGTTTCATAAGGTCGCCACACATCATGTCGCTGAGGCAGTATAGACCGGTGGGGTCAATGCTTGAAGTGACGAGTCCCGGTGAAAATCATGGCCACGCCCCGCTCGTTGCAGGCCGCGATCACCTCATCGTCCCGCTTGCTGCCCCCGGGCTGAATGATGGCTGACACCCCGGCATCCGTCAGCAGGTCAGGCCCATCCCGAAACGGGAAAAACGCGTCCGACGCAGCCACGGCCCCTTTTAGTTTTTCCGCATGTCCATTGTCGTTGGCCAGCCAGGTGGCAATCCGACAGCTCATCACCCGAGACATCTGCCCAGCCCCATTGCCGATCAACATCCCATCGCGGCAAATCGAAATCGCGTTGCTCTTGGTGTGCTTGCAAACCAACCAAGCCAACCGCAGGTCGGTTAGTTCCCGATCGGTGGGTCGGCGGGAGGTCACCGTCTTCCATTCGTCCTCGTTCAGGCTGACCACATCGCGGGTTTGGGCCAGCATGCCGCCGGCGATGCTCTTGTATTCCAGGACGTGCTCTTCAGGTTGCCGATCCATCACATCGACGGACAGCAGGCGTACACGCGAGCCCCATTTCTTGGCGCCGCGGATAGTCTCGACAGCCCCCACTTCAAAAGCCGGCGCCACCCACACCTCGATAAAAAAACCGCCGGCCCCAGCCTCTTTGCCGTAGGCCCCAAACGTATCCATGACCCGTTCGGCAAACGCCTGGGTAACATCAAAATCGCACGCCAGGATTCCGCCCATAGCCGCGTTGGGATCGCCAAGATAGGCCTTGCGATAAGCCTCGACCGGGTCTGAAGCAAGCCCCACGCCACAAGCATTGGTGTGCTTGATGAACACACACGTAGCCAAGAGCTTGTGTGCATGATGTGTGGCACCTTGTGTGGCACCGGTTTCTAACCGGTGTGCTTTGGAAACTGAAGATGTAGCACCGGTTTCCAACCGGTGTGCTTTGGAAACTGAAGATGTGGCACCGGTTTCCAACCGGTGTGCTTTTGCAGAGGGCTGTCCGGCGCGCGTCACGCCACGGTGCTCCCGTTCATCCCACCACCAAGGGTAGGGTTCCTTTTCCGCAAGACCCTCTTTGACAGGATTGTTGGCAATGTAGTCAGCCTTCTCGCAATACTCCTTCTCGTTTCTTATGATTCGATCAAAGGATTCATCCAGCCAAAGCGATCCGATCCGCCCCCTGTCCTTGTTGATTCGGTGGGCTGTGTAGCGCTTGATGGAATGCATCACTTCCCCCAAGGTGACCCATTGTTCCGGCGACACTTCTCGGGGCGAAAACAGAAGATGCACATGATCCGGCATGACCACGGCTGCGTGGACATCGATCTTCTGTTGGTCCCAGAATCGGCAGGCATCCAATACGATAGTGCGCTCCTGCGCCGACAATACATCTTGCTCTTTGAGTCGAAAGGTCACAAAGTAAGTTTTTCCGGGTACTTGAATGTGGGGCAGATTTCGCCGCGTATGTTGCTCGTCTTCCAGATACTTGGATTCCGGCGATTGCAGCGCTTCCTCCACCGGTTGAAAACCGGTGCCACATAAAGCTGTCAGGGCGCTGCTTAGGTCACAGCACAGTCGTAGTGCAGCATCAGCGTCAGCGTAGTTGTTGAACGACACATCCATCGCAGAGTCGTCACCGGCATCGCTTGTTGTCAGCCGACCTTGCTGAAGATCGCCAGACAATTGATAGGCATCGGCATATTGATGAGGATTCTCACCATAGCGCAGATCCCGCCGGCCCAGAAGCATGAAGTGCCGAAGATCGGCTTTTTGTGATTCTTCATCGCGGCTCAGCCAACTGGCCACGGAGGCGTCATACTCCGTGGTGGCCGCAAAGGCAGCTCGGCTTACCTTGAGCAGGCCAGCGTCACGAAGCTCACTATTATCCCAGTTGCGCAGCCAGTACCGGGCGGCCGCATACCACGAAGGTCCATACACCACCAACACATGCTTATGATTCTTCGCAGCCGCCCGCAGCAGGCAGGGCCCGCCTATGTCGATCATCTCTATCGCCTGCTCAAACGTGCAATCGGGTTTGGCTATGGTTCTCTCGAAGGGGTACAGGTTGACCACCACCATGTCGATGGGCTCGATGCCCGCCTCGGCCAGTTGCTTCATGTGCTCGGGTTTGTCGCGGTCAGCCAGGATGGCGGCGTGGATCTTGGGGTGCAGGGTCTTGACCCGGCCATCGAGCATTTCGGGGAAGCCGGTGATCTCCTCGACCAGCGTGACCGGGATGTCGTTCTCTTTGAGCAGGCTGGCCGTTCCGCCGGTGGAGATGATCTCGATGCCGAACTCGGCGTGCAGGGCCCGGGCGAAGTCCACGATGCCCGTCTTGTCGTAGACGCTGATCAACGCCCGGCGGATTCTGGGGTTGGCCATGCGAGCGAAGTCCTATTCAGGAGCAAACCACGACCGGCCGGACCGCCAGCCACTACGAGTATCGGCCCAACCGCGTCAATTCCCGACCAAGGGGTCGATGTCGCTGTCGCTTCGCAAGACGTCGCCGGTTCGGTCATTCGACGCCCGGTCGTCGGCCGGTGGTTCGGGCAGGGGATTGTCGCGGTGGGCCATCAACCGGGCCCGGGCCTGGGCAATGGCCTCCAACGTCAAATACGGAACCTCCGCCGGGCGAATGCAGACCACGCGGTTACGATTCGAGACCATGTAAATGGCGTCATCGTGCGGGTTCGACACCACAATCTTGGCATCGTGGATCGGCAAGGATGCCCGCACCTGGCCGGTGCCGTTATCCAGCACCAGCAACCACTGCCCGTCGCCCGACAGCACCACAGCCTGGTCCGCCTTGCGAACCACCAGCCGACCGGCCTCGGCGTGGTGCCAGATCACTTGGCCGCTGTCGATGTCCAAGGCGTAAAGCCCGGCGTCACCGCAATCCTGATACAGCGTCCGACCGGCGATGACGGGATTCTCTTCCAACGGCGTGGGCAGGCGGCGCTGCCAGATAACTTGGCCGCTATCGGGATCCAGCCGATAGACGGACCGGTCGGCACTGGCCACGTAGACCCCGCTTTCGTGCAGAATGGGATCAGCCAGTATGGCCCCCCGGGTCGAGCGGGACCAACGCCGCATCTTGTCGTACGCTCTACAGGAAAAAACGGTTCCTCCGCCACTGGCGAAGAAAAGGGATTGCCCGTCGAAGGCGGGTCGAGACCGCACCGGACCGCCTGCCCGAACCCGCCAGATTCGAATCGCGGGCCCGCCGCCGACCGCCGTATCCCAGCGCAGGGCGTAAAAATGACCGTCAGCGCTGCCCAGGTACAGCATTTCCTCATCGCCCACCGCCGGCGAACCGTACGCGAAAGGCAAGGCGAATACCGCCAAGGGTTGGCCGGTCAGCCGATCGAGCACGAAAACATCTCGGGCACTGACAAAGACCACCGGCCCCAGGCCGTCAGCCACGGCCAAATGGCCGGGCGATAGGATGCGATACCGCCCTCGGTTCAGATTCCGGGCCCACAGCGGCAACCCCGTCGGGGCATGAAATGCAACCACGCTGCCGAATTCCGACACCACATAGAGGTGTTCACCCACCAGATAGGCCGCCTCGGCGCCCTCGCCCGGTGGAAGGGGCAAATCGGCAGTCCAAAACCGCTGCATGCCCGCAGCCCGCAGGGCTTTGAGCGGAACAAGCCCCTCGGACCCGGCCTGTGCAGGCCCGCAAAGCACCGCCAGGATGCTCAACGACACAGTCAAAGGTAACATAGGCGCTCCTGTGGAGGTCGGTGCCCTGGGCCTGGCCCACTAAACTCGGCCCCGTAGGATTATCTGGTAGTGCTGCTCCCAACGGTCCAGCCCGTCGATCACCCGCAAGTGCCGATCAATGATCCGCTGCGTCCGAGACGAGGACGGAACTACGTCAAATACGTGGGGCTGATCCTGCGCTCGGGCCCGGAGGTCCATGCGGAAGTCTTCCCAACTGCCTTCGTAGAGGACGTCTCGAAGGTCCACCAGCATGCGCTGTTCGTCAGTCAGCCCGGGTTGCCGGTTCGGAGGCGGGCCGGGCGGGGGCAGGGGCAGACTGGTCGGCGGATCCGGCACGGCTCACCTCGGGGACGGTCGGCCTGGACCGCCTGCATTGAAGAAGATTGGCCTGGGACCGTCAAGAGGGGGCCTGGCCGCCACCCAAATGACGGGTCTTGCCCCATAAGAGTCTATCTGCTAGATTCCGCCAAAGATGGCGTCAGGCTGGGCGACGCCGTTCGACCCCGATTGCGGTTTGTTAGGTCCGGGTCGATTACACTACCTCCGCCGTAAGTGCTTGCCGCCACGCCGATAGGACGGCCAACCAAAGAACTATTCGTGAACGCCAATCACAAGCCAGGAGCGTCCCCATGAAGTTGATTACCTCGATCCGTGTGGCACGGGTTTTCAACCTGTGTCTGCGCCAGAATACGCTTGCAGCCTTGCCAGGAGTGGCCGCGCTGGCCGCGGTTGTCGTGATCGGCTCGGGCTGCTCGGCTTGGGTCCCGGGAGTGCAGGTGCGCTGGTACACCCCGCCCCACAGCGGGCCGGTCGAAGCCCAACTCAGCAACGCCGATTCCTGGGTGCGGGTCAAGACCGCCAACTTCACGCCGGAAACGGCCGGGCGATTGACCTACGAGGGTGGCGAAAGCGTCCTGGAGCACAAGATCGACTGGACCCAAGGCGGCGAGCAGGAGGGCAACTACACCGTCTTCGATCTTCACCCGGGCGAGTATGAATTCGAGTACCTGGTGCCTCATTCTCAGGAAATGATCTATGGTGAGATGAAGATCTACGGTCCCGGCAGTATGCGGGCCCGCGACTTCATTCATCGCACCTTCGTGCTGATCGACCCCACCTCAGGCGCGGGCGGTGGCCAGCCCTCGATCCTGAACGAAGACGATCTGCGTCGGGCGGCTGCAGGCGACCTGGTCACCAAGGTGATTTTCGTGGCCAATATGAAGGCCATTGACGGGCGCATCGCCCAAATCGACCGCGACCTTCGTCAATTGCAGGATGAAGAGGCCCGCCTGGCCGGCCAAGAGGAGTACTGGAGCGTCAAGGTGGCCCAGCGCCGCCGCAATGCCCTCTATTTCGGCGACTACGGCGAGGACATCCCCGCTATTCACCTGGCCATGGCCCAAACGCTCATCGGGCCCGAAGCCTATCACTGGAAACGTTTCAGCGAGGCTGACGACCGCATGCGCACCTATCAGGAAAAGCGGGCCCAGCTCCGCCTGCCCGTCGAGCGGCTTCGGGAAGAGCGCGGCGCCTTGAGGGCCCTTCTGGGGTCCATGAAGGTCATTCATCGCGAGGGCAACATGGTCATCGCCAGCCCGGACATGCTGCGCCGCTACCACGACGCGGTCGATGAGATCACCGAGAGTCGCCGCACGCTGGCGGGTCCGACGCCGGGCGTCGAAGCCCCCTACTGGTTCAGCGAAGTGGCCCATACGGTCCATTGGCCACACCTGTTCAGCGTCATTGGCATCTATCCCCGTCTGATCAAAACCAACAACCGGACGCACGACCACCATGAGCCCATCGGCGAGTTGCTTCTGGTGATGAAAATCGGGGCCCGAAAACCCTATCGCATGAACTGACGGACCCCACCGGCAGCAACCGCCCGGTTCCTCTACGATCCCCCCAGACCGGCGGGCCGACGCGGCAGAACGCGCCCTGTCCGGTAGCGTTCCGGGATGGCCCGGCTGCCTACAGGTGGGAAATCGCTGTAACCGCCGCCAATGCATAGCTTTACAGACGCACTGCATTTCTGGTCGGCCCAGGCACCCTCCAACTTGTGAGTTCCGATAATCGCGGCGCAAGTGCCCCCGCGAAATATGGATTGGGC
>JBHHVM010000153.1:0-7661 GCA_046754265.1 Phycisphaerae bacterium | reverse complement strand
CCCACACCGACCCGTGGCCAAAAAGCGAGGCCCAAGCCCCCGCCCCACACCGACAACCAAATATCGATCCCCGCCGCCGACCTCTTCGACATGCAGGCCCCCAAGCCGACGGTTAGTCCCCCACCCGGGGCGGATTCAGGCACAACCAGGGTCTCAATAGACCCGGCCCACCGCATCGGCGTACTAAATCCGACAGGCCGGGGCATAATCATGCACATGTCGTCGGCCCAGGCGTCTATCATGTAGGTGGGGCAGGTGCGATGCGCGAGGGTATCTCCATGAGACGGTGGTCTGTCTGTCTGGCCATGCTCCTGATTGCCTGGCTGTCAGCAGGAGTCAGAGCCCAGGAATCAGCCCAAAAGCCGCTGACGGATCTCCCCGGAGTGCAAACCCTTGCCCGGATCGGCCAGAGGCTCCAACAGCTCGGAGATTGGGACCAGCAGCACGACCTCATCGACCAGTCGGTCAACGCGATCTGGCAGCAGCATCAGTGGCAGAGCGAACCCGACCTTTTCGCCCGCGACACGGCCCTGGAGGTGGCCAAGATTCCGCCCTGGGAGATTGACGCCCGCATCGAAAAACTCGTCGGCCGCTACGGCGATCGATTCGGGATTTCCCCGGAGATTCGCGAGCAACTCAAACAACGCGTGTACGGCCAAGCGTTGGGCCTGGTGTGGAAACATGGCGGTGTGCTCATGGAGCAGACCGAAACCATGGTCGACATGCGCATGCAGTCCAAACCGTTTACCCCCGAGCTGGTGGCCCGTTGGACTCGCCAGACCGACCCCATGTTCGAGGACTTCGCCGGGAGCCTGGATGCCCTCAGTGAAGAGTTTGGCAAGCACGTCGATGCCCAACATCAAGAGCTGTGGGCCCGCGAAACCGAGAGCTTTAAGAAACGGATGATGGACGTCCGGCGCGACCGGCAAGAATGGGCCGACGGAAAGTGGACGCCCCAATCATGGGGGATGCAGAGCGATCCCATCCACCGCCAGGCCGCCCAAGCGGCCGCCCGGGCGGGTACCGGCCTTCGGGGCTCCCAGGCCGATTCTTCGGCGAGGGTCCTGGCCTACGATCCTGCCACCTGGAAGTGGTACCTGTCGGCAATGGTCACCCGGTATTCCCTGGACGCGGGCCAACGAGCCGCAGCCCGGTCCATTCTGGCCGAACTCGTCGAACGGGCCACCCTCTACATTCGGGCCCATCGGGCCGAGCTGGACCCGGTGCCTCGCGATCAGCGGCCATCAGCCCCCGGTTTTGCCCAGATTCGGGCAATGTTTCGTGAACTCAAGGACCGTTTGGAGCGTATTCCCACTATAGGCCAGCGCCGCCAAGTGATGGCGCAACCTACTGTTAATTAGGAAGTTACAGATACACTGGCGTGAATGAGGTCATCAGGACCGTTTGATTTGGGCCGATGGCCTGTTTACGATCTGCCGATCACTCTCTACGGGGGCAACACGCAGGAAAGGCGGGCTATCCCAACGGTACTGAGGCTCAGGCAAATGCGAAAAGGAACCAGGCCCACCGATATGAAACCGGCCCTCGTGATCGTGGCGGCCATTGTTTGCACAACTTTCGGTATACAGAACGCATACGGCCAAAGGCTGCGGGTCAGTTCACCAGCAGGCGGAAGTTTTGGGGGCATCACCCGGGTTGGCCAGATCGCCAACACCAGTGTCTCGTCGAACTTCGTGGTTGACCGTACGACTTCTGCGCCGCCACCAAGGATTTCGACAGGTGCGACGCGCTCGCCGTTTTCTCTAGGCCGAGTTGCTCAGCGACCTGTCAATCTGTTCCCCAGCAATCCAGCGGTGGACCGCGCAAAAAAAGTCACCCAATCATGGCATAGGATGCTCGGCCCCGGGGGTGTGGCCCGCTATTTCGGAGCGACGCCCGATTACCGCCGGTCGATAGGGATAGGGGGGAGGGATCGCTCCAGCAGTGCCTTGAGCGGCCGGTTGCTCCTGGACCCGCAGCTAGTTCTTCAAAGTACGGCTTTTACTGCTCCCGCACGGTCGCGGGGCATCAGCGCGGGCATCGTGCGCGACCTACTATCGCGGCAGGATGATAGCAGCGTCCCGCGCTATTCCGGTCTGAGCAGATTGGTCCAAGATGCTCCCAACCAATCGAGTTTCATGGAGTCGCGACTGGCTTCGATGCGCAAACGGTACTTGGCGGAGGCGTGGGATTGGTTTCAGCGGCGCGAGTACCAGCGGGCCCGGTCTTCCTTCAAGAATGCCGAACTGCTCGATCGCACGGACCTTGAACCACGGGTCGGGATATTCTTTTGCTGTGTGGCCGAGCAAGAATACTACTTGGCCAGCTACAACATGGGGCGGCTCCTGCGCTGGGATGGACTCAGTGGCGAGATGTTTGACACCGATTTCCAAATTGTGAAACGTTTGGAATCTCTCGACGAGCCCGATGCGCGCCAGCGGGCCAGGATGGCTGCCCGGCACGCATCCGAGCAAATGAATGCCATGATGCAGTTTGCCGCACACAATGCGAACCAAGAGATCGCGTTTACGGCGCTGAGTTTCGGGTTGTGGCACATGGGCTACTTCACAGAAGCGGCCCAGGCGGCCAAGACATTGCAGGAGCTCGATCCGGATAGCCCTTATGCCCAGTTCGGGGGCAAGCTGATGGAGGCCCTCGAACGGCGAAAGGCGGCTGGACGGACTCAATAAGTCGCCCGGCAGGGGGTTCAGGCGAGTGTATGGACCGCTTCCATCCTCCAGGGTTCACGCCTTTGGGCCAGAACCCCTCTCGCCAGTCGGGGATACTTTGCTCAAACCGGAATCCGGCCGCCGAATCGATTGTCGGCGGTCTCTATGCGTTGGACCGGGGGCGTAAGAAGACTCTAATTCTCGATAAAACCCCTCCAAACTCTTCCGCGCGCCGGTTAATATGGTGTCGGAATTCCCGATGGGGCGGGCGAAGCCGGCGGGACGGCGTCGCCCGTGCCACACTGATGGAGCCGTCAGGATCGTGCCAGGTCAACTGCCAGAGCCGACCGGGTCGCGCCCCGCGCCCAATCAAAAGCTTTGGGTCCAATATAGGACACAGATTTCCGTCGCCCTGCACGGCTTGCTGTTCGTCATCAGTCTCTTTTCCGCCTTCGCCCTGGCCTACAACTTCACCCAGTGGAATAAATGGCTGGGCCCGCTGTTTCTGAAAGTCGTCCTGGTGGTCGTGCCCACCAAGCTGCTCGTGTTTTGGTGGCTGCGTCAATACCGGGGCTCGTGGCGATACGTCGGGCTTCGGGACCTGTTCAGTATTGCCTGGGCCTCTTACACTGGTACCTTCCTGTTCATTTTGTGCTATTTCGCCGTGGAGATGGCGCTGCGCAGACTGACCGGGCAGAGCTTTTTTGACCCCCACGGACATTTTCGCCAATCGGTATTCCTGCTGGATCTGGCCGCCACCATCGGTTTTGTCTGCGCCGCCCGCGTGTCCGTGCGCTTCTATCACGAAGCCGTGCGACTGGGTCCCACCGGACGAACCACCCGAACGCTGATCATCGGAGCCGGTGACTCGGGCGAAGCCTTGCTGCGTGAAATCCTCCGCATGCCCGCATCGGGGTACGAGGTCGTCGGCTTCCTCGACGACCGCACCCATGTCCACGGGCCGCGCATTCACGGTGTCGATATCCTGGGGCGTACCGATGATGTCAAAGCCGTCGCCGAGCGCGAAGAAGTCGAAGAACTCCTCATCGCCCTGCCCAGCGCCACGCCTCGCGAGTTGCGCCGTGTGGTCGAGTTGTGCAAGGGCACGAATCTGCGCTTTCGCACCATTCCACCGGCCATCGATCTGATCGAGGGCCGCGTGCAGGTCTCACAGATTCGGGATGTCCACATCGAAGACTTGCTCAGCCGCGACCCGGTGACTTTGGACCTCGACGCCATCGGCGCCGTGCTCAAGAATGAGCGAGTGGTCGTCACTGGGGCTGGGGGCAGCATCGGCTCGGAGATGTGCCGCCAGATCGCGCGCTTCGGCCCCGAACGCCTGATCCTGATCGAACAGGCCGAGAATGCACTATTTGAAATCGATCGCGAACTGCGCCGGGGCCATGGCGACCTGGACATCGTCCCCCACGTGGCCGACATCACCGATGCCGCCAGAATCAAGCAGCTTCTACACAAGGAACGCCCCTCTGCCGTCTTCCATGCCGCTGCCCACAAGCACGTGCCGATGATGGAGATCAACCCCGGCGAAGCGGTCAAGAACAACGTGCAGGGCACCCGCATCGTGGCGGACGCCGCCGTGGCCGCCGGCGTCGAGAAGATGGTCATGATCTCGACGGACAAGGCCGTCAATCCCACCAGCGTCATGGGCTGTTCCAAACGGGTGGCGGAGTTGTACGTGCAACATCTCAGTGCCCGCAGCAAGACTCAATTCGTCACCGTCCGCTTCGGCAACGTGTTGGGCAGCAGCGGTAGCGTGATTCCCATCTTCAAGCAGCAAATCGCCGAGGGCGGGCCCGTCACAGTGACCCATCCGGAGATGACCCGCTTTTTCATGACGATTCCCGAAGCGTCCCAACTGGTGCTCCAGGCGGGCACGATGGGCCGGGGTGGTGAAATCTACGTCCTGGACATGGGCGAGCCGGTCCGAATCGTCGATCTGGCCCAAGATATGATCACCCTGAGCGGCCTGCGACCCGGTGAGGATATTGAGATTCAGTTCAGCGGCATCAGGCCCGGCGAAAAGCTGTTCGAGGAGCTTTCCATCGTCGGGGAAGACGTTTCCCGCACCAAACACCCCAAGATCGGCATTTGGAACAACCGGCCCGAAGACTGGGACCGTCTCCGGGTGGGTATAGAAAAGCTACTTGGCCTGGCCGATGCCGACGATGCTGACGCCATCCGGGCTCAATTGGGCGATATGGTGGCCGAGTACACGCCGAACCCACGCACCGGGCCTCGGAGTGCGGGGGAAGCCGACCCTTCGAGCCCGCATACCTCAGCCAGCCAATCCCCTGCCACGGATTTGTCGGGCCCAGCCACCGATCCGGCCTTTGGGGTGTAGGTTTTGGTTCCGCATCTTGATGGGCGGTGCCTGGCACGCCACAGGGACGTCACCAGTCCCTCCGTCGGCCGCGGGCCACCTGTTTTGAAATTGCCGGGTTGGTGTGGTAGCATTTGGGCCAAAGAGGCGCAAACCATGGAGTGCGCTGGCCCAAAGCATGCAGGATGTCGCCAACTACACCCGTTACTGCCCCGATCAACCCAGGGCCTTGATCTCTGACGTGATCTGTCTGGGGCGGCGGCGGTCCCGTTACCCCCAATGCCCGGGCTGCCAGTTCAACCCCGACGATACCGGGCCCGTCCAGGTCGCTGCGCCCAACGCGTCGCCCCCTCAGCGCCCCAGCGCCCCCCAGACCATCGAGGAACTCTTTGTCGGCTACGACATCCAGGCCAAATACCCCGAGGTCCTGACGGACGAGGTTTCCTGGAGAATCGGTCATGCGGCTGCTTCCTATCTGCGGGGGGCCCTCAAAGGTCTGGATCGGACCGATCCGGTGGCCACCGCCCTGGTGGTCGGCCGAGACAATCGACCTGGCAGCTCCGCCCTGTGTGCCGCGCTGAGCAAGGGGGCCCGGTCCACAGGGGCGACAATTGTCGATGTCGGGGTCATCGATTGGCCACAGCTTGCTTTTGCCATCAATCATCTGGGGGCATGCGGCGGAGTTCTGGCCACCGGCAGCGCCCGCCCCATAGCCATCAACGGTTTTAAGCTTCTGGGACATGCCGGCCGCTCTCTGGGACTGGACACGGACTTGGCCGACATTTGCCGCATCGCCCAAAATATGGTTCGCCACGACACCGGAATGCAAGGGAAGGCTCGAGGTCTGGACCTAACCGATGAGTACCGGAGCTTCGTCCGGGGTCGCCTGAGGACCAACCTTCGGCCCATGAGAATAGTGGTCGATGCTGCCAACGGGTCAGCCGGTCACTGGCTGCCGGCGCTGCTTGAAGGCGTTGAAGGTGTCGAACTGGTTGTTATCAATGGTGAATTGAATGGCGACTTCGCCCACGATCCCGACCCGCTGGTGTCTGCCAACCTCAAGTCGGCCCGCAAGGCGGTTCGCGACCATCACGCCGACCTGGGCGTCTGCTTCGACGGTGACGCCTCGCGGCTGGTGCTGTTGGACGAACGGGCCCAGTGCGTCGGCGGAGACCTCATCACCGCGCTGTTGGCCGGGCGGTTCCTGGAGCGGTTTCCCGGGTCCACCGTGGTCTACGACCTGCGATCCAGTCGGATCGTGGCCGAGGAAATCAAAAAGGCCGGCGGGACTCCCCGCCGCGAACGGGCAGGCCAGGCGTTCATCAAGAAAGCCCTGGCGGAGTCCAAAGCGACTTTTGGTGGCGGACCCACCGGACGGTTCTATTTCTGCGCTCCGGAACCTTGCGACTCGTCCATCCTGGCCCTGGTCGAGATCATCAATCTGCTGGGTCGACAGAAAAGCCCGTTCAGCAAACTGACCCAGCCCTTGCGACGATATGCCAACAGCGGTCCGCTTTGCATCGCACATGCCGAGCCCGACTCGGCTGTGCGCACTTTGGCTGGCATCTATGCCGACGCCCGGGTCGATTTCCTGGACGGCATCACCGTGCAATACCCCGACTGGTGGTTCAATGCCCGCAAGCGCATCGATTCCGAAGAACCGGCCCTGGGCTTGGTGGTCGAGGCTGCGACCAAGACGATGATGCAGCAAAAGGTCAAAGAGGTGACCGGCCACTTAGTCAATCGGTGATCCCGGCGCGCCGGGACTGCGACCCGGGCCCATACCCTTTCAAGATAGGCCAATGAATCAAGCCGGACATCAGACCTTGGACTGTGGCACCGAGTTGGCAGTCGCCCCCATGCCCGACAAGCGGGCCGTCGCGGTAGGGATACGCATACTCAGCGGTGCCGCCCACGACCCGCCCGAGAAACTGGGTTTGGCCAGGCTTATCAAAGAGACCATCGACAAGGGAACCACCCGCCGCGACGGGCGGGCTTTGTTTGACGCTTTTGACGAGTTGGGGGCCAGCTTGGGCGCCTGGGCAGGGCGAGAAGCGACCGGGTTCGGTTTCGTGTGCCTTCCCGAGTTCTTGGAACGGGCCTTCGAGTTGCACGCCGAGTTCTTGCGCACGCCCAGCTTTCCTGAAGAAGCGGTGCAGACGGCCGTCACGCTGGCCCAGCAGGAATTGGCCGCCCTGGAAGATGACCCGCCCGCCCTGGCTGACAAATACATCGAAAGGCAGGGTTTTGGGCCCGTCTTGGGCCGTCATCCTTTGGGCGAAACCGAAACGCTGGCCGGCATCAGGCCCGACGACCTGATCGAACATTGGCGCCGCCACTATAGCGCCGCCCGAATGCAAATCAGCGTGGCCGGTCCGGTCGACCCGCAGGCCATCTCGTGCATCGTCGAGCAGCACTTTGGCGGTTTCGGCGATCATACGGCCGGCCCGCAGAATGGATTCGACCTGAGCTTTCAGCCCCAACGGACCCATCACTCCAAGGACCTCGAACAGCAACAGATTGCCATCTGTTTTCCGTCGGCTGCACCCACCGACCCGGATTTTCCCGCCGAGCGCGTGCTGCTCGGCGTCCTGGCTGGGGGGATGAGCGCCAGGCTGTTCACTGAGGTCCGCGAAAAGCAGGGCCTGGTC
>JBHHVM010000152.1:0-7718 GCA_046754265.1 Phycisphaerae bacterium | reverse complement strand
GATAGAGTGGCAGACTTCGAATCTGTAGGTTGGAGGTTCGAGTCCTCCCGGGCGCAATAGCGGACGCAAATGGCAGGTGGGCGCGAACGTACGGTCAAGTGCGCCTTGGCTGTGGATGCGCCCTTTATCACGGCCTGGCTGCGCCAGACCGTGCCACCGGTGGTGGCGGCCCGCCGGGCCCACTGATCGCATGCGGCAAAGGAATCGACCGTTTGTGGCTAAGAAGGTGGGCGTGCTGCTACCGAAAGTGCCTGTTGCCCGCCTGGGTGCGCAATTCTATCAGCGAGGCGGATCGTTGTGTCTTGACGTCGAGGATGGATCCCAACCCCTGCCATTCTTCCCGGATGCAATCGAAGACCTCGGGTAGAACCGTGGGCTTGATTCCCAGCGTGTTGGCCGTTTGGGTCAGGGTTGAGAAGTCGTAGGTCATCGGCGTCTTGACGAGCAGCGTGGCCACCAGCCCGCCCAGACGAAGGATTTGAGCCAACTGTTCGGGGCGCGATTCGGGCGCACTGCTTTGTGGTTTATCCTGGTTGCGGACGGCATCGCAGAACATGGCGGGCATGAGCCAATCGGCCATCATTTCGGCTGCCAGTTCATTGTGATCGATGTTGAACGCTTCGGTTTCCACGTCGGTCAGGGCGCGATCGTTGGCCTTCACTTCTGCGAGGATGGCGGCATAGTCTTTGGGGAACGCCGTGGCCAGGGCCAGCCGCCCGATCTGGCACAGCAGGCCACAGGTGAACGCTTCGTCCGGCGGGAAGTTCTTGAGGCGGTTGCCGACGTGCCGGGCCGTCGTCGCCCGGGCCACCGATTCCGACCAGAAGGTTTCGTAGTCGAATGCGGCGCAGGCGCCCTTGCGATTGTTATCGACCAGCGAAAAGCCCAGTGCCACCGACTTGACAGTCGCCAGACCCAGCAGGGCGATAGCCTGTTGAACCGAGGCGATCTGTCGGGAGAGGGCTGCCAGCGGCGAATTGACCAGTTTGACCAGCCGCGAAGCCAGCCCGGGATCGGACTCGACCACTGTGGCCATCTGGTTGAGGGTTGAATCTTCTCGGTTGGCCAGATCGACGAGCGTCAGGACGGTTCCTGACGGCGTTGGCAGCCGATCGGCCGCCTTGATCTTCTCATACACTTCTGAGGCCACGGGTCTGTATCCGTTTGAAACTTTGTTGCTGGGTCCTTGGCGACCGGAGCACTTATCTCGGCCACGACGTCAGCAGTCAATCTCGATGCCGCTACGGTTTATTGTCGGCACGAATCCCAAATCAGGCATGAGGCAGAAACCCTATTATTCTCCCGCGCCATGGGTGATAGGTTTTTGTTTGGGTATGAACACCACACGGTTCCGCCGCCAGTGCCATGTGCATGACACGAAAACACGGCATCCGGCGTGATCGGGGGCTGTGTTTCTCGATAGTTCCCTGGGGCCTGCTGCCCGGAATTGGGACAAACCCACCCGTAGCGGCCTCGGCGGACTGTGGGCTGGAGACACCCTGCCGTCATTGGAACGTCGGTCCACGCGGTCGCGTCGGGTGGGTCGATCGGCCGGCCTGGTCCGGGGCCAAGCGCCCTCGCGGTGGGCTGGGCCGACTTCCTCACGCTTTGGAAAGGAAAGCTGTTATGAACTCCCCAAAAGCTTTTTCAGCGTCTTGGACAGTGGTGGCGGCCATGCTGGCGTGGCCGGTGAGTCTTTATGGTGGGGTCTGGGGCGACCCGGGCACGTCGACGGTCGATCTGAAGGCTGATGCGATGTGGACGGATTTTTCCACGTGCGGGTTGCCGGTCGGCGGACCGTGTTTTTCCGAAGTGGGCACTGACACCGTCCTTGCCACGGTGGCCGGTTATAAGGGTTGGGATTTCGGCAACGGGGCGGTTGTGCAATTGAGCAACGATGGCTGTCCCTGCCCCACTCTCTATGCCGGTGCCGGAGCGCATGCCCGGGCCGACGGCGTGGGAACCTCTCTGCTCAAGGTGCGGTGGAAGGTCGTGGCTGAGCCGTACAACAGCAGCCAATTCCGTGATGATTACAACGCGTGGGGCAAGGCCCACCTGGCTGCCACCATTGAGGCAGATATCATCACCGTGCCACCGGGTGAGCCGGTGACGGTCTTTTATTCCTGGTGGGGGCTAGTGTTCACGCTATTCGACCCGGAAGCTGGTTTAGAGGATCCCGTTGAGATCAAGAACGTCTCTTTGAAACTGAATGGGGTCGATCTTATCAAGCCCGGCAGCGTCGATTTCGCCAACATCTCCGCGTTTTTCGTTTTTCCCCTCCCTGGAGACTCGGGCATGGGATCTTTCCCGGCCTTTGGCGGCGACACGATTTCCATCACCATGACCGGAGACGCCGACGCTTTTATTTCGGACCCGGGCCAAGGTTTTCTTGAGGAGGACCAGGCCGATGCCTTGTTCCGGGGTGAAATGGTCCTGAGCATCAATGAACCGCTGCCGGCCAATCCGTTTTCTTCGGGGGCCCCCAGCCGGGTGCCGGAGTTTTCGTTGGACATTGGTTCGGACACCGAACTGAGCGACCCGTTTGGCGATTTGGACGAGGTGTTCGATCCGGGCGACACCTATCCTTGGGCGGGGCTGCCCTTGCCGGTTGGCGGGGCTGATGGTGTCCGCGACGACGCGCTGATCTTCGGATTCGACTACGTGCCCGATCCTCCGGACGGTCCGCCGGCTATCAGTGCGGCCCCGACGTGTTCAGGGTTTCCTCCATCGATGATCCTGGCGGACTCCTTCGATCTGGACGGCACCGATGCGCTGGACTTGTCGCTCAGCAGTTCGATTGACCCGGATTTTGCACTGCCCGGTCCGATCACCGGTTTTGCATCGAGCTGCGTTCACGAGGCTGAGTCACTGGTCATCTCGTTCGACGACGACTCGGCTTCGCACTACGCCGATGCTTCATGCTCGGTGCCCGCGGCAGACGCTTCACCGGCCGGCGATCGTTACGGAACCAGCCTGGAGCGGGACGAAATCTGGCTGCTCGATCTGAACATCGCCTCGCCTGCGCTGCCGGGCGTTCCGCCGGCCGGGGTTGGTGTGCTGGCGCCGGTTTCGGATGAGGTGTCTCTGCACCTCAGCATGGGCCCCAACCCCGACGCCTCCGAGGCGGAAGACGACGACGTGGACGCCCTGGACATGGACAACCTGTTGGACCCTGGGGCGTGCGGCGTGTGGTATTTCTCACCGGATCACGAAGCGACCGGCCTGGACCCGTTGACCGGCTTTATGGGGCCGTTGGACCCGGGCGGCATCTACGAGGTGGATCCCTTCGGCGGCGGTCCGATCATGGTGGTCAACGAGGACGTGCACTTGGGCGTACCGGAAGAGACGGACATCGACGCCTTCGAGTTTGTCCGGTTGGAGTTTTGCGTCACCGGAGGCATCTGTGACACGGGTTTGGCCTTGCTGTTCAGCGTGGACGAGGACGATCCGACGGTGGCCGGCGACGAGAGCGGAGGCTTGGACCCCAATATGATCTACGCCTCCTTCCTGGACGGCGCGTATTTCGAGCTACTTAATGCCGCCCTGGCCGACGACGTGGATGCACTGGCTGCCTCGGACGTGCCCTTTGCCCCGCTGCCTTGCGTGACCACCGGCACGGTCAACTGGGCGGAGACCTTTGAGGCTTATCCGACCCTGATCGGCATCGCGGGCACCGGGGGCTGGACCACCTGGCTGGGCGATCCGGCGGTCGATGCGTTCGTTAGCGATGTAGTGTCCAATAGTGGCACGCAATCCCTGGAGATTGTGACCACCAACGACGTGGTGCATGAGTTTTCCATCGGCGGAGCTGGTTCTCCGACCGGCCAATGGTCCATCGAGGCGCAAGCCTACGTACCTTTTGGGGCCACGGGTCTCGGTGACTTTATCCTGATGAACGAGTATTCGCCGGCTGGGGGCATGCCGCCTTCGGCCTGGTCGGTCGATGTCGTCTTGGATGCCGATGCCGGACTTGCCTACGACTCCTTCGGGGGCGGCGCCGTCCCGCTGCTGTACGGTATCTGGGCGGAAATCCGGGTGGATATCGACTTCGGGCTTGATGAAGTCTCCATCTACTACGACGGTTCGCTGATCGACAAGCGAAGCTGGACGGCCGGCACGGGTCTGGGGATCGGTTTGCCGGACTTGGCGGTGGTGGATCTCTACAGTGGAACGATCAGCGTGATGTATTACGACGATTTGAGCTTGACGGGCAATCCGGACTGTAACACCAACGGGGTGAGCGACCTGTGCGATATCGTCTCGGGCACGGCATCGGACCTGAACGGGAACAGTGTGCCCGACTCGTGCGAACCGTCGTGCGGCGTGCTGGCGGCCCGCAGTTGTCAGCAGCACACCGAAGGTCGGCTGTGCCTGGATCTGGATGTGCCTGCTGGTTCGGGCGGGAGCAATGTGGAGCCTCGTCTGGGTCAGCCCAACGATATTGAGATCGATCTGGATGTGTCACCAGCCGGCGTGGCCGTTGCATCGGTGGACTGCACGGACAACAGCGGCGTCACCACGAGTCACCTGGCTGATGTGGCCACCACGACGCTGGCCGGCAGCACGGTCACCGTAACCTTCGCCCCAGCCCTGCCCGACCAGCAGGCCTGTGTGATCACGTTGGATTGCGGGGCTTCGGTTTGTGTGCAAGGGCTACGCGGTGACGTGGATCGCAACGGGGCTGTGACCACCGGTGACGCTTCGCAGGTGCGGTTCTTCTTCAATCAGCCAGCCAACGGGCCTGGCGGTCCTCAATGGGACCTGGACCAGGTTAATGGTGTCACGACCGGCGACTTCTCGCAGATACGGTTCTTCTTTAACAGTACGGTCCCGGCCTGCCCGTAGCCACCGGCATTCCGACATCGCCTTACCAAGCCCCGGCCAGGCCTGGCCGGGGCTTTTTTGTCCGAGGACCGTTGGCCGATCAGGTGGGTTTCGGTCCGGGGTTGGCCTTGCAATGGGCCTATTTGGCGGTATGCTGGTTAGCCTGCGGAGTTCGCGCTTGTTTCCCAACCCGGCACGGAGGCGCTGACATGGGTAAGTCAAAGCATGGAACGGCTTTGTACGAGGTTCTCCGTAAGGACAATCTGAGCGACCAGCAGGCCTGGGTCCGGGCCCCCGAGCAGTTCGAGGAACCGCTGGAGCCCCGCGCCGAGCCGTCCGAGGAGGCCCCGGCCCCGACGGTCGAACCGGTGCTGGAGGTTTCGCCGCCCTCGCCGCCGCCGGTCATGCCGGTGGCGACACCGGACGTCGGGCCCGGCGAGCCCATCTGGCGTATCGCTGAGGGCAGAATGCACTTGGCCCTGTCGTCGAGGGGGCTGGGGCTGGCGATTTTCGGGCTGGGCTGTTTGCTGCTGATCGCCTATGCGGTCGGCCAGAGGAGCGGGCAGAAGCGAGGCTTGGCCCAGGGTTTCTTGAACGGCAAGCAGGCCACCCAGGCTGCGGCTGTGGATGAGATCGGCCAGGCCCGAGCCCAGCCGGCGACGCAAGGGATTTTCGACGGGGTGGGCGACTCTCCGGTTCAGCCGGTGGATCCTCAGCCTGCGTCGGCGGTTCGCCGGGCCGACCCGATGGATCCCCCGGCCGGTCCGCGGTGGGTCAAGGGTTACACCTACGTGGTGGTGCAGGATTTTCGGGCCGATGCCCGGGAGGACGCCCGGCACGCTCAGCAATACCTGGCTGACAGCGGTCTGGAGACTGCGGTGGTGGAGTTGAGCGGCGATTGGAAGTACCGCCTGGTGACCACCCAGGGGTTCAATCGAGACGATCCGGTTCAGCGGAAGCTGGCGGACGAATACCTTTCCCGGGTCAGAAGCCTGGGGCAGACCTATTTTAAGGCGGGCGGTCGATACCGGCTTGAGGGGTACTTCAAGAAACTGACCGCCCCATCGTGGTAAGGAGTGGACGTTATGTCGTTGGACAAATCGCTGAAATCCAAGGGGGCCCTTGAGCGGCACCGTAACGTGCTGACCCGGGCTGAGCGGATCGAGAATCTCAAAGAAGAGGGGCGCTGGTCGGAAGAGCATCCGGTCTTCGGCCTGCCGAAAATCGCCCACCGCAAGACCAAGGCTGGCGCCAAAGAGAAGAAGGAAGCCCAGCCCGAAGAAGCGGCCGAGGGCGAGGCTCCGAAAGAGGCTGATGCCGGCAAGTCCTAGACCTTCTGGCGCCGATAAGAAAATGGCTGGGAGAAAAACCTCCGCCGCGGGCGTAGCGCCGCGCGGCGGTCTTTTCATGGGCTTGACCCGCATGCGGGCTCAGCCCATCAGAGCGGGCGGCAGGACAACATGACCGGCAAGCAATTCGTCGCCGAGCAAGTGGCCAGCATCGGCTCGTCGGGCATCCGGCGGATCTTCGACTTGGCTTCGACCATGACCGACCCCATCGACATGTCGATGGGTCAGCCCGACTTCGACACCCCCGAGGCGATCAAACGGGCGGCCATCGGAGCCATTCAGGAGGGTCGCAACAACTATACCGTTACGCACGGCCTGCCCGAACTTCGCGAGGCCATTGCCGCCCAGTTGAAGCGCGAGTTCGATTGGGCGCCGGCGGTCCTGGTCACCTGCGGCGTGTCCGGGGGACTGTCCCTGGCACTGATGGCCTGTCTGAACCCCGGCGACGAGGTCATCATTCCCGATCCCTACTTCGTCTCCTATCCACATCTGGTCCGGCTGTTCGGCGGTACACCCGTCATGGTCGATCTATACGACGACTTCACGCTGAACGTGGAGCGCTTCGAGGCGGCGGTCACCGACCGGACCAAGATGATCCTGCTCAACTCGCCGGCCAATCCGACGGGCATCGTCGCGGCCCAGCGGGAGGTCCGGGCCATCGCGGAACTGGCGTCCAGACACGACCTATTGTTGGTCAGCGACGAGATTTACAACCTGCTCAGTTATGACGGGTCGGCTTCGAGCCCGGTGCCGTTCGCGCCGGACCACACCCTGCTGCTGCGCGGCTTCGGCAAGAGCTACGGCGTGACCGGCTGGCGGATGGGCCACGCGGCCGGCCCGGCCGACGTTATCGCCCAGATGGCCAAGCTGCAGCAGTTCACCTTCGTCTGCGCCCCGCACATGGCCCAGGTCGGCTGTATTACGGCTTTGTCCACCGACATGTCCGAGCAGATCGACAACTACCGGCGCAAACGTAACTTGGTCGTCGAGGCTTTGCAGGACACGTTTGAGTTCGCCCGGCCCGCCGGTGGGTTTTACATCTTTCCCAAGACGCCACCGGCCTATGCCGACAGCACCGCCTTCGTGGAAAAAGCCATCAAACACAATACGCTGATCATTCCCGGGAACGTGTTCAGCCGAAAGGACACGCACTTTCGAATCAGCTATGCCTTGCCCGACGAAAAAATCAGCCGGGGCTGCCAGACGCTCTGTTCGCTGGCCTGTGGATAGAGGGCTGGTACCGAGAAGCCCGCTGAAGCGGGCTTGGGAATGATGATGGCCATTCTTAAACCCGTCCTGAAGGACGGGCCTAGTGCTCCGGCGGGTGATGCGATGCATCGGCTGATAGACGCTGCCTGCCGCAAGGCCTATCCTGTAAGCGGTGATTAGAAGGTCGGTTCAGCGGAGTCATTCAACATGATCGTCGTCATGAAGCCCGGTTGCACCAGCCAGCAGGTCGAACACGTATGCGGGCTGGTTCGTGAATTGGGACTCAAGGAGCACGTCATTATCGGCACGGACCGCACGGTGGTGGCTGCGGTGGGC
>JBHHVM010000151.1:0-7768 GCA_046754265.1 Phycisphaerae bacterium | reverse complement strand
ACTCTTGTTTGAAACTATAAGTAGAGTATCAAAACCGAAATTTTTGAATGAGCATCAATTGAAAGAGGTAAAGTCACACGTAACAACCACGGCAGTGTCCTTTTAGGTCGTCAGTGAGAACCCACTTTCCGGGCCGCGCCCGTTAGGAAGCGGGCCGTGCTTGGTCACCGATCCACCGCTCCCTTACGGTCGCGGCTCAGTTAGTCGCTGTACTTCTTACACACACTGTTAGACTGAAACCAGCCTGACCGGCGTCAAGGGCGGTGGCCCGTGCGCCCCCCGGGCTTGGTGACAGAAGACCATCAGCTAGCAACCGATGTCCCATATCAGGTTTCGGCATCTTCGGCGCTTTCGTCATTGTCTTCTGTCTCCACCTGAGGCGCGTCGCTCAGCAGGACGTCGAACTGGATGGAAAAGCCCCAATCTTTGTCCATAGGCTCATTGGTCAAGGGGTCGATGTAATGGGCGTCGTCGGCTTTGGGTTTGGGTTTGGCGGGCGCCCCCCGGCGACTGCCAAAGGCACGGCCGCGACCGGCCCCCCGTCCAGTACGGGCTCCCCGTCCAGCAGGCGGGCGGGTTCGGCCGGTGCGCCCGGTTCGCTTGGCGGATGATTTGGCGGAGGTGTCGTCGGACTTTTCGGCGACCAATCGCTCCCCACCGGGCAAGACCACGCGGTTGATGAAAAAGCCCATGCCCGGCTCACGGCCCAGTTCCCGCAGGCGTTTCATGATGGTTTCGGAGACGAACTTGACCTCCTGGCGATTGGGCGTGCGGCAGTTAAGCGTGACGATAAAGCCCTCGGTATTCATGGAGTCGGTGACGGGCACCTCGTCCACGTCGCGGGCCCCGCTTTGATCTTCCAATTCCACGTTAAACGCATCGACCTCGTGTTCGATATCCAGGCGTTCGATGAAAACCTGTTCCCGAGCCGATCGGCGCAGGGCGGCGGGGTCGTCCTGGATGGCCTTGAGATATTCGTCGGGCGTCTGGGCCTGGACCAGCGGCTCGGCGGGCTGGGGCAGGGCCTGGTGGATGATCTCGAGCAATTTGGGTATCAAGAATCGGTTCTGTTGAAGCTTGAGCACCTGCTCGATAGTGGCCAATTCATCTTCACCCTGGCTTTTGAGTTGCCTGTATTCGCGTTGCAGCGATTGTGCTGCTGCCAGGACCGTCTTGGTGTACTCGCGGGGCGGGGTCCCGGCGGGAAGATCGCTGTCGATGATTTGCCGGGCGCGCTCCGGGCTGATCGATCCGGGTTCGCTGCCCCGGCCGGCGGCCAGGGCGCTGGTGTCGGAGACATACCGCATCCAAATTGCGCCCGAAGCCAGAAGCAAACATGCGGCCGCGGCGCCGAAGAAGGGGCGTTTTTTTCGCCAAACCGCCTGCTTGGCGATTTCAGGTGGAAGGAGGCTGCTGTTGACTTTGGCCAGCCCCAGGCCCTGAAGCGCCAAACCGTAGGCGACGCCGAAGCTCAGCACGTTGTCGGTGAACTGCGACTCCTTGGCCGCGGCGGATTCCACCGTGTTTTGATACTTGTCAGGCCTGGACACCGTCAGCGACAGGTTCTGCTGCAGGTATTTCTGCAACCCGGGCAGCTTGAAGGCGCTGCCCATGGCCAAGCACTTGGTCAGCTTGGCCTGGCGGTGCGTCGAGGTGTAGAACCCGATGGAGCGCTGCAACTCCTGAACCAGGTCGGCGAAAATCGGCCTCATCGATTGAAATATCTGGCGGGCATATTTGCTGGAGCCGGCCGTCTGCTTGAGGTTCTCCGCCTTGGAAAAGCTCAGCTTGAAGGATTTGACCAGCGCGTCGGTGAACTTGTTGCCGCCCAGCGGGATAGTGCGGGTCCAAAGGCTCCAGGGAGTGGCCACCACCAGGTCGGTGTTTTCGGCGCCGATGTCCAGGATGACCGTGGTTTCGTCACCCAGCAGCCCGTCGACGGCGGCCGTGTTGAACAGAGCCAGCGGCGACGACTGTACGATGAACGGCTCGATGCCGGCGTTCTCGAAGTGGATCAGGTGCGAGCGGATCCACTCGCGCTTCATGGCGAAGATGCCCACCTCCATGTCGGGCGAATCCTCCTCGCGGAAAACCTGATAGTCCCAGATGACCTCGTCGATGTCGAAGGGGATTTGCTGGTCGGCCTCGTAGCGGACGATGTCGGGGATCTTCTTTTCTTCCAGCGGGGGCAGCTTGCTGAACCGGGCCAGGGTGTGTTGGCCCGGGACCGACACGACGACCTTGTCGTTGCTGATATCGTTGCGGGAGAGGAATTTCTCCAGGGCGGCCGAGATTAGCTCTTCGCGGTTGGCGTCGGGCTGGGTGAGGATTTTGGCGTGGGTGATCAGGTCGGTGGCCAGGATTTCGACCTTGCCGTCGCCGGCGGCCTTCAAGCGGACGGCTTTGAGGGCGCATTTGCCGACGTCGATACCCCAGACGGTTTGGGCACTGGCCATGGAGAAAGCTCCTTAGAATCGGTCGGGTCGGGACGTCGCGTCTTTAATCGGCAGGAGTAACCTGTTAGAGTTTTCCTTTCATGGGTGGCAAGTATCTGTTACGAACCCTGGGCTGTAAAGTCAACCAATACGAGTCGCAGCAGTTGCGCGAGGCCTTGGAGTCGTGCGGTCTGCGCCCCGTCACCGAAGGCGAGCAGCCCGACGTGGCCGTGGTCAACAGTTGTGCGGTGACCGCCAGCGCCTCGGCCAAGACCCGCCAGGCCGCCCGACGGGCATCGAGCGGGGGCCGCGTGCCGGTCGTGGTGGTGGGCTGTAGCGCAACCGCCGATGCGGATCGACTGCGAGGCATCGCCGGTGTGGCTGCGGTTTGGGGGCACGATGGCAACATCGTCCAGGCACTCCGCGGTTTTGTTGTCCATCGGTTAGGAGCCGTTAAGCCCAATCAGGCGGGAACTATAACCGCCGGGGGGTCTGGGGTTACGTTGGCCCGGACGGGCGGGGATGACGAATCAATAACGGAGGCGACCGGTGGGGGGTCGCAGCGCCATCCGGACGGTTCAAGTAACCCACTCGTCAATACAAGTGTTGCACCTCCGGGCGTCGATGTCAATGCCCCGCCCTCCATGGGGCTGGCCATCACGCGTTTTGACGGGCATCAGCGGGCCTTCTTGAAACTGCAGGACGGGTGTAATGCCCATTGCACTTACTGCATCATTCCACAATTGAGGCCCCGGCTGCGGTCCACGCCTATCGAATCCGCTGTCGCCGAGGCCCGGGCCCTGGTGCGGGCGGGCCATCGCGAGATCGTGCTGACCGGCATCTACCTGGGCGCCTATGGCCGAGAGACCGCCATCCGCCGGCGGTTCGAGGAGACGGGGCACTCGCCGTTGGCCGAGGTGGTGGACCGTATCGCCGAGGTCGAGGGGCTGGTGCGGCTGCGGCTATCCAGCTTGGAGCCCGGCGACGTCAACGATCACCTGCTCGACGTGTTGGCCGCCCACGATTGTTGCGTGCCGCACCTGCACCTGCCGCTGCAATCGGGCAGTTCGGGCGTGCTCCGCCGGATGAACCGGCAATACTTAGCCGAAGATTTCCGGCGGATGATCGACCGGGTTCGGGCGGAGCTGGATCGACCGGCCATCAGCACCGACATCGTGGTGGGCTTTCCAGGCGAAACCGAGGCGGATTTTCAGGAGACGTTGTCCCTGGCCCGCTACGCCGGGTTCTGCAAGATTCACGCTTTTCCATTCAGCCCACGCGAACACACGGCCGCCCGTTGGAAGGGGCAGTTTGTGGACGGCCTGACCGTGCGGGACCGCATGAAACGGCTGGCGGAACTGGAGGCCGAATTGCGTGCGGCGTTTTGCGGGGGAATGACTGGATCAATCGAGCGGGTGCTGGTGGAGGGTGACACCCACAGGCCCGGCCCGGTTCATGGTCGAACCGACCGCTATTTCGAGGTGTACTTCGAGCCTCGTCCGGCGAATGTGTTGATGCCCGGAGACGTGGTGCGGGTGCGGATCGATCGGGTGAGTCCGCGTCGAGTTCACGGCACGTTGCTGGACGGGTCCTCGACGACGGTGGCCCTGCCCGTACTAAGCGGCGAGGACTGCTGATATGGCCTGGCAGCGGGTCATCGCGGGACGGTTTTTCAACGCTGCTGCGGCCGGTGTGGTGTTGGCCTGGGGCGGTGCGACGTTCGCCGATGAGGTCCACCTGTTGAACGGCTTGGTCGTCGAGGGCGACACCCTCGAGGAGGGTGGGGAGGTTCTGCGACTCAAAACGCCGTCGGGCGAACTGCTGGTCCCGCGTGGGGTGATCGTGCGTGTGACGCAGGGCCCGACCCGTTGGACGCGCTATGCTCGCGAGCGGGCCCGCCGGCCGATGTCGGCCCGCCGGCATATCGAGTTGGCCCAATGGTGCCGCCAAAACGGTTTGGCCCATTACAGTCGGGAACATCTCCGCAAAGCGCTGGAGATGGACCCCGCCATGCCCGAGGCTTTGGAGGCCAACGGATACGTTCGGTTGGGCGACGTGTGGATTAAGACCGGCGCGGAGCTTCACCGGTTGAAAACCGGTGCCACAGGGCAGGGAGGGATGGAGGGATCAAGGGATCAAGGGATCAAGATTGTCGAGCAGTTGTTGCAGGGCTGGCTGTTGCGGGTGCGGTCCATTCGCGAAGGCTTCCTGAAAACAGCGGGTGGCCGGGATGGTGCTCGCTCTGGTTTTGAGGAAGGGCGCCGGCGAATCCTGGCGCTGAGCGATCCGCTGGCCCTGCCGGCGATCTGCAAGGTTCTGTCAGAACATGACACCCGGTCCCGCCGGCTGCTGGCCGAGGTGCTGGCCCAGTCCGATTCGGACTCGGCGCTGCTGAATCTGCTGGCGCTGGCCTTGCTGGATGATGAAGAGACGGTTCGGACCGAAGCAGCCGGGGCCCTGGCCGAACGCCGGGACCCGCGCGTTTCAGAGGCGTTGCGGTTGGCGTTGACCTGTCAGGTTGACCCGGTGGTGCGTCGGTCAGCCGACGCCCTGGGCACCATGCGGGACCGGTCGGCTGTGCCGGAGTTGATCGACGCCTTGAACGCAGACCCCAAGGCACAGGCCGGCCCGGACATCAGTCGCCTGTTCGAGTTGATCGCCTCGAAGCTGAACGGCCCCATCGAAGTGCCGCTAGGCGAGCGGGGAGCCACCTACCCCAGCAAGGTAGCCGTCGTCTGGCTGGACCGGGCCACGTCCCGAAAGGCCGGCAAAGCCCGCCGCCGGGCCGGCTTGCGGACCGAGGTGCAGGAGGCACTGATTGCCATCACCGGCCAAAACTACGGCTTCGACACCGACGCCTGGAAAATCTGGCTACGCCAAAACCCACCCCTGCCGCCCATTGGTTAGCCGTTTGCCTACACGCAATCTTCAGTTGATAAACCCGGTGGATCCGGGCTGGGAAAGAAGAGGGCGGAAGGTCGATTCGTAAACCCGCCGTAAACGGCGGGCCTAGTCACGGCTCCGCCAGAGTGCCTATTGACGCTTGGCCGGCTACGAATATGTCAATCTCGTTGCACCGGGACGGAGCGCTTGCGAGTTGCTCCCGCCATGAATGACTAAAGTGTGTGTCCGCCGAATCCCGCGTTGCTTCGTCTAGCCGGAGAATGGTATCGAGCATACGGTACATGTTCAGAGGGTGGGTGTGCGCCTATGTTCTCAGACGCGTCGCCGATGACGCCTCGCTAATAGGGCGCTGCCCACCAAGAGCAAGAATGCCGACGTCGGTTCCGGCACGAACAACATATACGACGGACCGTTGAGCACAAGCCCGCTGGTACTGATGAAGCGTGTAGCATCCCCGGTTGAGAGATCCCATCGCCAGACATCGTGAAGATCGCTGTCGACCAAATACGCGGCCCCGTCGGGCCCCATATCGATGTCCCAAAGCCCCTGTGGTATCGGGAACTGGGGTGTCGGCCAGTTAGGGGGTGGAATCGAAAAATCTGGAATGCCAGAAACAGTGTCGAAGGCAGAGGCAGTTTGGCCATCGGTAGCTAGAAGCTTGCCGCCCGGCTCGAAAGCCAAACCGATTTCAAAGCCAATGCCGCCAACAAACATTGATCTATCAAAACTTCCCGTCGCGCCGTCGTAAACGAAGGCTTCATTACCCAAACCAAAACCTCCGACGTACAGGTCGCCATCAGGACCGAATTCAAGGTCGTCGGGGAATTGCATACCTCCACCGCTGGCAAACGTGTCGATGAAGGCTCCGGTGCTTCCGTCGTAGCGCAGCACACTGTCGGTCAGGCTGCTGGAGACGTAGAGATTGCCATCCGGACCAAAAGTTATGCCCTGCGGGCCGTCGAGGCCACCACCCGTTGCGAACACGCCGAGGAATGTACCTGACGAGTCATACCGGTAGATTGAATCCGTCAACGCGCCCGCCACGTAGACGTCTCCACCCGGCCCAAGGGTCAGCCCCAACGGGACATCATTCTGCGGCAGGACGGCAAACACGCCTTGGGGGGCGCCGGTAACGCCGTCCCATCGGGTCACAGACCGAGAACCACCAAACCCGGTTCCTCCGCTGACAAGCAATTCTACGCCCAACGCCGAGCCGGTGAATAGAACAGTGGTCCCAACCAGCAGGAGTATCCCATAGCGGCTAATCACTTCTCCACCCTCCTTCGTAATCCATCACATCGGCGTAATTGGCAAGAGTATCCTGCCGGGCCCTGGTCCCCAACCTAGTCAAGGCGAGATTCCAAGTCAAGGAAATTCGGTGAACATCCGGCGGCGGACCGCCTTGACGGGTGGACGGGTGGGGCGTACTCGGCAAGGTATTGGAGGATTCGGGAGAATTCGGCGTATTCAGGGGGCACACATTCTATCTCCAAAGTTTGCGGGATTATTGCGGGCGTGGGCCTGGCTTGCGGGGGGTGAGGTCTTGGCTGGTGCGCGATTCGATGTGTCGCAGGTTGGCCTTTTCTGGGTGGGTGCGGGTGGTGCGTGTTTTCTTTGGCTGGAAGTTCGCGTGGTGTTGGCGGCTGTGAAGGTGTGATTGCCATTGCGAATCCATCGCCCAATCCCCCGGTTTCCGCCCGAACCCGCGCGGCCTGGTGACGAAGGTTGATAAGCCCGGTGAAACCGGGCTCGGGAAAAATGGGGGGGCGTTTCATAAACCCGCCGTAAACGGCGGGCCTAGTCACGGCGAGCGGTTTGATGCCCGGCCGTCAACGGTGGGTCTGGTAACAGCAGCAAGACGGCGGGCATGGCGAAGGCGGAACGGCGGGTCTGGTAACAGCAGCAAGACGGCGGGCATGGCGAAGGCGGTGGGCGATTGTTTCGGGCGTTGTCGATGGTGTTCTGGGAAGGCCCTTTGGCGTTCTTCAGACGGTATCAACGGCGGGACGACCGGCACGTCCTGCGGGGTAGTCGCCATCGAGGGACTAGGCCCGACCTTCAGGTCGGGTTGACGGTTCGGCCCCCCTATTCTCCAATGCCGCTTCAGCGGCATTCTGGAATTCAGGCTCAAGCCAACGTCTTGAAAGCCACGCCCATGTCACACGATGCCTATTTCGAAATCTACCTGCACATTGTCTGGCACACCAAAGGGAAAGCAGCGCTGCTACGTGGGCCTATCGAGCGGGCTGTGCATGATTTTCTACGAGAACGCATCATCAGCCGGGAAGGGGCGTTCATCGACCAGATCGGCGGCACGGACGATCACGTCCATTTGGCCGTCCATGTGGCGCCCACCATCGAAGTGGCCAATTGGATAGGGGAGTTGAAAGGGTCATGTTCTCATTACATCAATACCGAGGTTGCCAAGC
>JBHHVM010000150.1:0-7797 GCA_046754265.1 Phycisphaerae bacterium | reverse complement strand
GTCCTGAAGCGGCGTGTGATGAAGGCCAACAGGTATCCGACTTCATGGCCTCAGGCGCTGATCATTCGCTAGGAGACCGTCCGAGTAACCCTTGACAGGCATGATATCATGGTGACGTTGTCGAGAAAAGGATTTCGGCTTTTTTTATTGAGGTGCCATGGATGAGCAAGACCTACCGCCCCTGGAACCCGGACCAGCATTATCTGCTGCCGCCGTCGCCGGCGGATTGGCTTCCGGAGAACGATCTGGTTTACATGGTGCTGGACGTGGTCGGCGGCCTGAACCTCTCGGCCATCACCAACAAGTACGAGTCGGGCGATGGGCGGGGCTTTCCGCCCTATCACCCGCGGATGATGGTGACGCTGCTGCTCTACAGTTACACGCAGGGTTGCTTCAGTTCGCGGCGGATCATGCGGCGTTGCGAACGGGATGCGGCTTACCGGGTGATCGTCCACGACGACGCCCCGGACTTTCGGACCATCAGCGATTTCCGCAAGCTGCACCTGGCCGAGTTGGAGGGGCTGTTCGTGCAGGTGCTGCGTCTGTGTGGCCAGGCGGGCCTGGTGAAGCTGGGCCACGTATCGCTGGACGGCACCAAGATCAAGGCCAACGCCTCGCGTCACAAGGCCATGAGCTACGGGCGGATGAAGCAGGAGGAGAAGCGTTTACGAAAAGAGATCCGCCAGTTGCTGTCGGCGGCCCAGACGACAGACGCCGAGGAAGACGAACGTCACGGGGTCGATCGGCGGGGTGATGAGCTTCCCGAAGAGCTGGCCCGCCGTAAGGACCGCCTGAAGCGCATCGCCGAGGCCAAGAGGGCGTTGGAGGCCCAGGCCCAGCGGGCGGCCCAAGTCGAGAGCCAGCGCCGCCGGGCCGAAGACAAGCGTCGCGGCCACAAGCCCCGCCCGGGTCGGAAGCGTCAGCCGGTCAAACGGATTCCCGACGACAAGAAGCAATACAACTTCAGCGATCCGCAGACCTCGATCATGAAAGCCAGCAACAAGGGGTTCGATCAGTGTGGCAACGCCCAGGCGGTGGTGGACCGGGACCATCAGGTCATCATCGCCGCCGACGTGAGCGCTCAGCCCAACGACAAGCAGCAGCTGGTCCCCATGCTCGCCCAGGCCAAGGCCAACTTAGGTCGAGGCCGGAAGATCAAGACTTTTTCGGCCGACAGCGGTTACTTCAGCGAAGCCAACGTGCAGGCTGCCGAGCGGGCGGGCGTCGATGCCTACATCGCTACCGGTCGATTGAAACACCACGAACGCACCACGTCTTGTCCCCGTGGCCGACCGCCCAAAGGACTGAGCGTCAAGGAGGCCATGGCCCGCAAGCTGCGGACCAAGAAGGGCCGGGAAACTTATGCCCAGCGCAAGTGGATCAGCGAGCCGGTCTTCGGCCAGGTCAAACGGGGGTTGGGGTTCAACCAGTTCCTCTTGAACGAGATGGGCCAGATGCGCAGCGAGTGGCGCCTGGTCTGCACGGCCCACAACCTGAGAAAGCTACACGCCGCGGGATGACACCGATGCAGGAGAACCTGTCGCCCGGCATGATTGATGAGCAGCCGGCCAACCCCAGCCAAGGCCGCCCCAAAGAACTTGCAGGCCAAGCCGAAGGCAACAACCCCCGATCTTTCCAATGAATCAAGCCGAAGGACGAGAATGCTTCATTTTGGAGCCATACTCAGACGGTCTTCTACCGTTTAATCCCCAACTGATCCAGCACGAAGGCGTAAGTAAAGGCCGCCTCTTCGAGCCGGCGGTATCGGCCTGACTTGCCGCCGTGGCCTGCTCCCATGTTGGTCTTCAGGAGCAGGGTGTTGTGATCGGTTTTAAGGGCGCGGAGTTTGGCGCACCACTTGGCGGGCTCGAAGTAACCCACGCGCGGGTCGTTGAGGCCTGCGGTGATGAGCATGTTGGGGTAGTCCTTGGCTCCCACGTTGTCCACCGGCGAATAGGTCAGCATGTAATCGAAGTATTTTTTGACGTTGGGGTTGCCCCACTCTTCGTACTCGATGACGGTCAGCGGAATGGCGGTGTCCAGCATGGTGGTGACCACATCGACGAAGGGCACCTGGGCGACGACGGCGTGGAAGAGGTCGGGCCTCATGTTGGTGACGGCGCCCATCAACAGCCCGCCCGCGCTGCCGCCCTGGATGGCGATCTTGTCGGGATTGGTGTAGTGGAAGGCGATGAGGTGTTCGGCGCAGGCGATGAAGTCGGTGAAGGTGTTCTTCTTGTGCAGGTATTTGCCGTTCTCATACCACATTCGGCCCATCTCTCCCCCGCCGCGGATGTGGGCGATGGCGTAGATGACGCCTCGGTCCAGCAGGCTGACCCGGGTGAGGGAGAAGGTGGGGTCCATGCTAGCTTCGTAGGAACCGTAGCCGTACAGGAGGAGGGGGTTTTGGCCGTTGCGGGTGAGGCCCTTTTTGTAGACCAGTGAAATGGGCACGCGCGTGCCGTCGGACGCCGTGGCCCAGATACGCTGCGAGGTGTACTTGGACGGGTCGTAGCCGCCGCGGACTTCGTCCTGCTTTTTCAGCTCGCGCTTTTTGGTGTTCATGTTGTAGTCGAACACCGATCGGGGAGTGACCAGCGACATGTACTGGAAGCGCAGGGTGTCGGTGTTGAATTCACGGTTGTCGCCCGCGAAGGTGGTGTAGACCGGTTCGGGGAAGGTGATGTAATGGTCGTCGTCACTTTTGAGGCTGCGAATGCGAATCTGCCGTAGCCCGTCTTTTCGCTCGTAGAGCACCAGGTGGTCCTGGAAGCTGTCGATCCGATCGAGTTTGACGTCGCTGCGGTGGGGGATGACTTCTTTCCAGTTGCCTTTGCTGGGCGATTCGACCGGGGCTGACATCAGCTTGAAGTTGACGGCCTGGTCGTTGGTGACGATGTAGAACGTGTCCCCGTGGTGGGCCACCTTGTATTCCATGTCCTGCTGGCGGGGATGGAGGGTAATGAATCGGCCCGCCGGCTTGTCGGCGTCCAGGAAGCGAACCTCGTCGGTCACGGCGCTGCCCAGGTTGATGAGGATGTACTTTTCGCTACGGGTCTTGGATAGCCGGGCGAAAAAACGTTCGTCGGTTTCGTGATGGACCACCTCATCCTTAGCCGGGTCAGCCCCCAGTATGTGGCGCCAGATCTTGAAGGGCCTCTTGGCGGCATCGAGCGTGCTATAGAACAAGGTTTCGTTGTCGTTGCCCCATTCACAGGAATAGTAGACGTTGGGGATGATGTCGGGCCGGAGTTGGCCGGTGGTCAGGTCTTTGATGCGCAGCGTGTACGTCTCCGAGCCGTTGGTGTCCACGGCATAGGCCAGCAGCTTGTGATCCGGGCTGACCTCGAAGACGCCCAGACGGAAGTAATCGTGACCGGCGGCCAACTCGTTGGCGTCCAGCAGCACTTCTTCCGGGGCTTCGAGGCTGCCCTGCTTGCGGCAATAGACCGGGTATTGCTTGCCCTCGAAGGTGCGCGAGTAGTAGTAGTATTTGTCCTTTGGGGTGGGGACCGACAGATCGGTTTCTTTGAGCCGGGACTTGAACTCCTTGAAGAGCCTGGCTTCCAGGCCCTTGGTGTGTTGGGTCATGGCTTGGGTATGGGCGTTTTCGGCTTCGAGATAGGCGATGACCTGCGGGTTTTTCTTCTCGTTGAGCCAGTAATAGTTGTCCACCCGGTCCACCCCGTGGATGGACGTCTTGTGGGGCTTGACCGCAGCCAACGGCGGGGCGGGCTTAGTCATGGAGCAGCCGCTCAACAACACGAGCGATAGGGCGATCAAGCAGAGTCGAAGGGCAGACATTGGAATAACAGACGAGTGGGCCACGATCAGGTCTCCGTCGGTCATATCGATTCGATTTGCAGTCTGGGCCAACTGCGATGGGTGCCGGCCAATACCATCGGACCCCTCCGGTCCCGCCCAAGGCAGGGGTCGCCGGGGACCATGTTAGCATGGGGCAGCCTTTGGTCGCAACCGATGGAGGCTGGGCCCGAAGGCGCGGTGGCTGGCACGGTCAAGCGCAGCTTGGGTGTGGATGTCGCCCTCGCCACGGCCTGGCTGCGCCAGACCGTGCCACCCGTCAAACCATGTGCGACAGGGCACCTGTGTTCCGACACAGTTGAATCTGCGGGCCGCATTGGTGCGTCGCGGCTAACCGGCCGGCTTCGAGGTGCGGACATAAAGACAGGGCTTGTCGCAAGCGGCAAGCCCCGGCTGACCGGTTTCGAGTATCCGACAAGATGCCGATGGGAGGGGGTTTGAAGAACCCGTTATCAAAGGGGGTGTCTGCCCAGCCGTCCGGGCGTCCCGTCGAAGCGGGCTTGCCCTCTAACGCTGTTTTTTGCAGTCTCCCGTGGGTCTTCCATCGGTCCGTTCAAACGGACTCCCTGTCGAACATCCCAGACACTCGTCCGGACATTTCGTATTATAACATCGGCGCAATCAAAAACGAAACGACAGCCCGAATTCTCAAGCACATTTGTTGCTTAGCAAGAACCGTGCCGTGTTGTTGGAATTCGAGGCGGCGGCCGGAGCGTCCAAACCGGAAGTTCAACGTCGCAAGGCATGACCGCGGCGCAACCGCCTCACCACTATGAGGTTAGGCTAAACCGGCCTGCAACCGTTTCAGGCCGGGCGCCTGACGTGGCGGTCGTCGCAGCCAGGGCATATAGTGCCCTAGTCGGGCTGAGGAGTGGGTAGGAAATGTCAGAAAACCGCATCGTGGCTGGCTTCGCCCGTCTCGCGTCAAAAGGCCGGGCCGGGGTGCTTCCTTATATCACGGCTGGCTATCCGAGTCTGGATGCGACGGCCCGGCTGATCCGGGCGTTTGCGGATTCGGGCGCCGCAGCCGTGGAGATCGGCTTTCCATTCTCAGATTCCATCGCCGATGGCCCGGTGATTCAGGAGTCGTTTCATCGCGTCCTGGAGACCCGCCAACGCGTCGAGCAGATTTGGGAGACGATTGGGCAGGTCCGCGCCGAGATCGACCTGCCGCTGGTGGCCATGGTCTCTTGCTCGTTGGTCGAGCGGCAGGGTTTGGACGCCTTCACGCGGCACTGCGCCTCGGCGGGCTTCGACGGATTGATCGTCCCGGACGTGCCTCTCGAAGAAGCTCCGCGAGTCAGCGCCGCGGCTGAGGGTGCCGGATTGTGTCATATCATGCTGGTGGCTGATTCCACGCCCGCCGATCGAGCCCGACGAATCGTCGAGCTGTGCTCGGGTTTTGTCTATCAGATCGCGGTGTCGGGAACCACCGGCGAGCGCTCAACGTTGCAGACGGATCTGGCGGCCAACGTGGAGCGGCTCAGAAGTTTGACGTCGCTGCCCATCAGCGTCGGATTCGGGATTGCCACGCCCCAGCACGTCCGTCAGGTAGGCAGGCTGGCCGATGGAGTGATCGTGGGCAGCGCCGTGGTTCGACGCATCACCGAGGCGATCGACGCGGGGCAACCGGTCGAAGCCATCGTCGAAGCGGTGGGGGGGTTTGTGGGGGAACTGGTGGCTGCGAGCCAGCCCACCGGTTGAAAACCGGTGCCACATTGGAGCACTGCGCATCAGGTGCCACATTGGATCACTTGCGAACCGGGGCATATCGGCCAATCAGTGCGTGGGCGGTTTTGAGTCCGTCGATGGCTGAGCTGACGATGCCCCCGGCATAGCCCGCCCCCTCGCCGACGGGATAGAGGTTGCCCGTGTTGACGGCCTGGCGGGTTTGATTGTCGCGCAGGATGCGCACCGGAGAGCTGGCCCGGGTCTCGGGACCCATGATAATCGCGTCCGATCCGGCATAGCCGGGCATTTTCTGATCCAGCATCAGCAGGGCCTTCTCCAGGGCCGTCGACACCTCGGCCGGTATCAGGCCTCGCATGTCGCCCCAGCGCCCGCCCAGCGGAAAGCTGGTGTCCAGTCGGCCTGTGGAGGTTCGCTCCTGCAAATAATCCGACGCCCGTTGGGCAGGCACCTGATACGAGCCTCCCGTCATGGCAAAGGCCGCCTCTTCCCAGCGCTGCTGAAAGTCCAGACCCGCCAAGGGGTCGTCGCCGACCATGGCTGGCGGGACGGTCACCACCAGACCCGCGTTGGCGAACGGCCCGCCCCGGTTGGCGGGACTGGCCCCGTTGGTGGCGACCAGACCGGCAGATTCGTTGGAGGGCAGCACCAAGCCGCCGGGGCACATACAGAAACTGAACATATCGCCCAGCGCCCCGGCTGCGGTTTTGGCCACCAGTTGATAGTCGGCTGGAGGCAAACGGGAGTGCCCGCACAGTTGGCCGTATTGCCAGCGGTCCACCATGGCCTGGGGGTGTTCGATGCGCACGCCCATCTGAAACGGTTTGGCTGCCAGGGCCACGCCACGCTTGGCCAGCATCCGTAACGTGTCCCGGGCGGAGTGACCGATGGCCAGGATCACCGGGCCGACGTCGCGCCACTGCTCGTTGAGCCGGATGGCGGTCAGCCGGCCTGTTTCGACGCGGACGTCGTCCACGGCTGAGCCGAACTCGATTTGCCCGCCCATCTCCTCAATGTGCAGACGAATGCGCCGGCATATCGTGGGGAGTTTCTCGCTGCCCACGTGGGGCTTGGCGTCGATCAGAATCGATGCGTCAGCCCCATGCCGATAGAGCGTCTCCAGCACCACCCGGCCCAGCGGGTCGGAGACGCGGGTGTAGAGTTTTCCGTCGCTGTAAGTGCCCGCCCCGCCTTCCCCGAAAAGCAGATTGCTGTCGGGGTCAAAAATTCCTTCGCGGTAGTATCGTTTCAGGACATCGTGGTGCCGCTGTTTGACATCCCGGCCTCGTTCCAGCACCAGGGGTTGATAGCCCATCTGGGCCAGCTTGTAGGCGGCCAGCATGCCGGCCGGTCCAAAGCCGACGACCACGGGCCGATGCGGCAAGGGCTCAGCCCCCGGCGTTAATTCAGGAGTCTGCGGGGACTGGGCCGGGCGCACCTGCGGAAGGTGGCGCCGCTTGAGCAGGGCCTTTTCCTGGCTCATACCCCCGGTCAGCGTCACCTCCACGTGGTAGACAAAGTGGATATTGTCCTGCTTGCGGGCGTCGAGCGATCGGCGGACGGGGGTGTGTTGTTGAATGTCCGCAGCCGGGATCCTGAGGCGCTTGGCCGTGTTGGCGACCAGGGCCTCTTCCGGCTCGTCCAAACCCAACCGGACGTTTTGAACCAGGAGCGCCATGGCTGCTACTGTAGACCGACTTCGAGTCTCGATCCAGCCGAATCTACCAAACCGATCCATCGCCGTCGCTGCGATGTGTGCGCTTCTCCAGCGGATCGCGGTCCTTGGACACCTATGATACGGGCATCTGATTCGCTTCAATCAAAGCAAGATACTCTGCCGCCGTCCATGAATGACGGTTTGGGCCGCCGACCAGGGGTAGGGGGCGGTGCCCGCACGAATTTCGCAGAACCCCGAAGCGATTCGTCAGCGTCATCAAATGGCACACAACAGAGGATCATCCAATGACCAACAGCCAGTCGGCCCGGGCCAGTCGGCGTCGATGACCGGCTCCGGTCAGGGCACAGCGGTTCGCCTGTCTCTATATGCATGTCACCGGAACCGCTGTCGCTGGCAGAAGAATCACAGCCTCGGACACGGCCGGGCCGGCTGTCCTGTGCTAAGCTCCATACCAGCCGGCGCGTCGGGCGTGAATGCCGGCTGCAGGACGCCTTCTAGGCGGCCTGAACCCGCTTTTTTGGCTGTTCCAGGGCACTTGGTTGCAAGGCCTGCAGTTGCTAGAATACATGTTCGGGTTGAAGCGCCGGGCGGTCACGCCGCCGGCCCAG